>JBDHWA010000061.1:0-9104 GCA_039809945.1 Dehalococcoidia bacterium
GGTCGCCGAGTTGTTCCTTGAGCGGGGTGAGCTTCTCGATCGGCTTGCCGCCCGTCGCCTTTGCCACGAGTGCCATGGTCTCCGCGCTGACGAGGCCATCCAGAGTCGTGATGGCGCCGGCCATGATCAGTTGCGAAAGATGGTTCGCGATCGTCGCCGTCGAGAAGCCGCGGGCACGAGCCATCGTTGGGATGTCCCGGATACCGTCGTTGTACAGGGAGAGCGTCTCTCGCAGCGAAGGCGTGAGCTTCGCGCCGTCCGTCGCCGCCGGTTCGCGCCCGTAGAGCACCGTCCTTTGGGGCCGGGCCGGCCGCGCGACCGCCTTCAGCGTGGCGAGGAACGGCTCGCCATACCGCTCGAACTTCACCTGGCCGACGCCGCTGACATTGAGCATCTCCATCCGGTTGCGCGGCTGTTTGCGGGCCATGTCGCGCAGGGTGGCGTCGCTGAAGACAACGAACGGCGGCACACCGTCGCGTTCGGCGAGAGCCTTGCGGGTGGCGCGCAGTTCGCGGAAGAGCTCGTCCTCCGCCTCGGCGTGTTCCGCGGCCGGGCCGCCGACGCTGGCACGGCAGGGGCCGCAGTTGCCGCAGGCCAGTTCGTGTCCCGAATCGCCGAAGTAGTCGAGGATGCGCGCCCTCAGGCAGGTGCGGGAGCGGGCGTAGTTCTCCATCGCATCGAGCTTGCGGAAGGAGTGCTCGCGGTGCTCTTCGAGGCCTGCGGTGTCGATGCTGGCTTCGCCATCCAGCCGCAGCGCCGCCACCATGTAGCCCCGGCGCGCCGCCAGCCCGGAATCGACCAGCGACTGGACGGCGGCGTTGATGCCCGGCTCATCCTCCTCGTCCATCAGTTCGCGGATGTGGACGCGCTCCCCGTTGAAGGCGACGAGCCGCCGGTACACATCCACGACACGCGAGGCCTCCGGGTGGGCCATCTCGATGAAGAACTCGCGCAGCGAACGGTCGCGGGCGGCGTAATAGAGGGTGCAGGTCGCGGGTTCGCCGTCGCGGCCCGCGCGGCCAGCCTCCTGGTAGTAGGACTCGAGCGAATCGGGCATGTCGTGGTGGATGACGGCGCGCACGTCCGGCTTGTCGATGCCCATGCCGAAGGCGTTCGTCGCCACGATGACGCGCAGCGAATCCCGCGCGAACGCGTCCTGGATGCGCTTGCGGTCCTCGTCGGGCATACCCGCGTGGTAGCGCGCGCACTTGATGCCGGCCCGCTGGAGCGAATCAGTGACCTCTTCGACGCGCTTGCGGGTGCCGCAGTAGACGATGGCCGACTCATCCTTGAGGGCGCGCAACTGCGTTGAAATGGCCTCGAACTTCTCCTTCAGGCTCGACACGCGAGCCACTTCGAAAACCAGGTTCGGGCGGTCGAAACCAGCGACATGCACCACCGGCTCGCGCAGGCCGAGGCGGGCGATGATGTCGTCGCGGACCCGTGGGTCAGCCGTCGCGGTGAGGGCCACAATCGGCGGACTGCCGATGCGCCCGCGCACATCGCCGAGGTCGCGGTAGCTCGGGCGGAAGTCGTGTCCCCACTGCGAAATGCAGTGCGCCTCGTCGATGGCGAGGAGCGAGATGGGAAGCCCGCGCAGCGCGGCCATGAACCCGCCCGCGCCGAACCGTTCGGGGGCGACGTAGAGCAGCCGGAGCCGGTCCTCAGCAGCGTCGGCGAGCACCTGGCGCTGCTCGTCGACGGGTACGGTGGAGTTGATCGCGGCGGCAGGCACGCCCATCGCGCGGAGCGCGTCGACCTGGTCCTTCATCAGCGCCAGCAGGGGCGAAACGACGAGGGTCAACCCGTCACTGAGGAGCGCGGGAACCTGGTAGCAGACACTCTTTCCGCCGCCGGTCGGCATGACGGCCAGGGTGTCGCGCCGTTCGAGCACGGCGGAGATGACGGCTGCCTGGCCGGGACGGAACTCGCCGAAGCCGAAGACGTCGCGGAGCACGTGCCCGGCCTTCGCCAATGCGGGCGAGGAAGGGCGGGCAGCCGTGGGAGCGTTGGGCACGCCCGCAAGCCTAGAACATTTGTACGCACGAGGAAAGCCCGGTTCGCGCCCGAGGATCTGGTAGCGCACAATCCCGGTAATGACACGGCCGTTCCTGAAATGGGCAGGCGGCAAGGCGAAGCTGGCGCCACGCATCCTCGAAGGTGCGCCGCCCGGCTTCGCACGCTATGTCGAACCCTTCGCGGGCGCCGCAGCCGTCTTCTTTGCCCTCGAACCACGGCCGCGAGAAGCCATACTGAACGACGCCAACCCTGACCTCATCGAGACGTTCACGGCCGTACGGGACAGCCTCGACGCCGTCACCGGCAGCCTCCGAGAGCTTGCCGAAGCCTACCTGGGCGAGAGCCCGGAAGGCCGGGCCAGCCTGTTCTACCGGGTCCGCGCCAGCACGCCACGGTCAATGCACGAGCGGGCTGCGCGCTTCGTCTTCCTCAATCGCACCTGCTACAACGGGCTCTTCCGGGTGAACGCACGCGGCGGGTTCAACGTGCCCCACGGGCGATACAAGAAGCCGCGCATCCTCGACGAAGAGTTGCTCAGTGAGTGTTCCGCGGCGCTCCAGGCGGCCGAACTCCGCTCCGAGGACTTCGAACGCGTCTGCGCGGAGGCGCGACCGGGCGACTTCGTCTACCTGGACCCGCCCTATCACCCACTCAGCGCGACGGCCAACTTCACCGGTTACACCCGCGCCGACTTCGGCCGTGAGGACCAGGTGAGGCTGCGCGACGCCTTCGAAGACCTCACCCGGCGCGGCGTCGCGGCGGTGCTTTCGAACTCGGACCACGAGTTCACGCGCCAGCTGTACGGGGGGCTCGGATACGGTCTGGCGGTCGTCGCGATGTCGCGGGCGATCAACTCACGCGCGTCCGCACGAGCGCCGGTGGCCGAACTGCTCATCGACAACTACGACCGTATCGGGCTGGCGCCAGCAGAGCGGCCCGCGACGTAGGCCGGCCGGGCCTTAGCCGCCTTCGACGCCCGCGAGTTCTCCTTCGATATCCACCGGCGGCGCGTCAGCCTCGCCGCTGATGCGGCCCCGGGCGGTATTGCGCGAACCAGTCGCCGGCACAAGCTTGCCCGCCTTGCCGAGGCCGTGCGGCGGCATATTGTTGTAGACCGCCTCGTACTCCCCGGCGCGAATCTTGTACGTCTCGTGCCAGATACCGACGTCGCCGTTCGAGCCGATGCGCTTGTTGAACTTCGCCCAGTTGGGGAGGTGTTCGGCGTCACGGCTGCGCGCGTAGGCCTCGAGTTGTTCGAACGAGCGCCAGTACTGGATGAGCGTCGCCCCGCGGGGGCCGAGGAACTGGCGATAGCCGAGCAGTCCCCGTTCGGGCTGCTTCTCCAGTTCACGCAGCATTTTCGGCATGGAGTTGAGAAACCAGAAGTTGCGGATGATCTTCCACGGCGCGCCGAAGCGTGCCCCGATGATAAAAACCACGAAGTCGCCTTCGATTTCCGCTGCCATTCGCTGCTTGATGATCTTCGCCATCTCACATTCCCCAGTTTGCGATTCCGCATGCTACAGCAGGCTGTCAAGCCGTCCGGGTCAGCCGGTCTGGCCCCGGTTCCAGCGGAAGAAGAGGCGGGCGAGGACGAAGCTGACCACCAGCCAGAGCACAAGCACGGCGAACACCTGCTCCACTTTCCAGCCCCCGCCGTAGTCGTCCTGGGCGATCCATTCGGGGAGGAAGACGTAGCGGTAGCCCTGGACCATCCATTTCAGCGGGAAGATGGAAGCGACGACCTTGAGGAAGCCGGGCACCTGGCTGTACTGGAGGAACACGCCCGAGATGAACTGGAGGATCAGGTACGGCGGCTGGACGACGGCCGGCGCGGAACCGCCAGTGCGAACGAGCCGGGTGTAGGCGATGCCGAGCAGCGAACAGGACGCCACCCCGAAGACGAACACTGCGCCGAAGACCAGCCACTTCACCGGCTCGGCGGGAAGCTTCACCCCGTAAGCAGCAACGCCAATGCCGAGGATGAGGACGACCTCGAGGAACGAGGTGACGAGCGCGAGCCCGATCTTGCCCGCGAAGTAGGCGCTGCGCGGGAGCGGCGTGCCCGACAGCCGGCGCAGCAACCCTTCGTGCTGCTCCAGCGAAACCGTCATCGCCAGGCTCGCGAACGTCGCGCTCACGATGCCGGTCGCGATCATCCCCGGCACGAAGTACTGGGCGAACGCCACTCTTTCGACGCCGGGCGGACCTTCGATGTCGCCAGTGAAGATGGTCGAAAAGATGATCACGAAGAGCACCGGCAGGAGGAACGTGAAGAACACCTGCTCCGGCGTCCGGAAGAACTGGCGCAGCTCGATGACGGTGCGCCCGAGGGAGAGCCGGGCGAGCCGCCCGGGCGCGTTGGGCCGGAACGAGGCCGGCGATGTGGCCACGGTCATGCTGGGTGCTCCGAATCCGCGATCATGCGCAGGTAGATGTCTTCGAGGCTCGGCCTGGTGATGCTCAACTCGGGGAGTTCATCCTCGCCGTGGGAGGCAGCCCAGGCCGTGAGGGCGGCCACCACGCGGGTCGGCTCGAACGTTTCGATTTCGGCGAGGCCGGCATTACCGGCGTGCGCAGACAGCCCTTCCGGGAGCGGCTTGCCGGCGAGGGCCCCGCGCGCGGCGAAGCTGACCCGGGCCGTCGCCCGTTGGCGGCCGCCGATTTCCCGCGGTGAGCCCACTTCCACCAGTTCACCCTTGATGATGACGCCGACCCTCGCCGCCAGCTGCTCCGCCTCGTCGAGGTAGTGGGTCGTGAGGAGGACGGTCTTCCCGAGGGAGGTGAAGTTGCGCACCACCTCCCAGATCTGGCGGCGGCCCTGGGGGTCGAGGCCGGTCGTCGGCTCGTCGAGGAAGATGAGGTCCGGGTTGCCGATGATGCCGAGGGCGAGGTCCACCCGGCGCTGCTGCCCTCCAGAGAGCGACTTGCAGCGCGCGTTCCGCTTCTCATCCAGGCCAACCATGCCGACGACGCGCTCGGGATCGAGCGGATCGGGGTAGAAGGTGGCGAAGTGGCGCACAACTTCTACCGGCGTCAGCGCTTCGAACAGCCCGGACGACTGGGGGACGATGCCGAGGCGGGCGCGCCAGGCAGCATCGCCATCGCGCGGGTCACGGCCGAGCACCGTGGCCTCGCCGCCGGTGCGGTCGCGAAAGCCTTCCAGGATTTCGACGAAGGTCGTCTTGCCGGCGCCGTTTGGCCCGAGAAGCGAGAACACCTCGCCGGCCGGGATGTCGAGGTCGACGCCCTTCAGCGCTTCGAAGTCGCCGTAGCGCTTGCGGACACCGGCAGCGTGGATGGCGGCGGCGGTCATGACGCGGTGGCGGCGGCGGCGAGGCCGAGGCGCGCGCTGAGCACCGCCACGCGGCGCTGCAGGCGATCAAGGCGGCGAACCTCCGCGGCCTCGGCGAGGCGCTGCGCCCGGTGCGATTCGGCGACGAGCAACTGGTGGCGGATGCGGGCTTCATCGATAAGCATGACGGCAACTCCAGATAGTGGACAGTGACACTATCCGATAGTGGGAGTATCCTTGTCAATGCCGCAGAAAGCACGACCGTGAAGATTTCTGAACTCAGCCGCCAGACGGGTATTCCCCTCCCCACCCTCAAGTTCTACCTGCGGGAGGGTCTGCTGCCGCCGGGAGAACTCACCCAGCCGAACCAGGCCGATTACAGCGAATCACACCTCCACCGGGCCGAGCTCATCCGGGCCCTGCGCGAGGTTGCCGGTCTCTCAATCGCGAAGATTCGCGCCGTGGTCGACGCTCTGGAGCACGGTGAAGCCACCTACGAGATCATGGGCGAGGCCGTCGATGCACTCGGGGGCGAAGCCGTGTCTGCCTTCACGCCGGCCCAAGCCCAGGCGGCCATCGAGATCGACGCCCTGCTGACCCAACTCGGGTTGCCAATCCGCGACGAGTCGCTCGCGCGGCACCAGATCATCGCGGCCTTCGCAACCGTCAGGACGCTGCTCTTCCCCGGTGCAGGCGCGGAGTTCCTGATGCCCTACTACCTTGCGGCGGAGCAACTCGCGCGAATGGAGAAGGCGGCCACACCCGGCCTCTTCCAGCTCCCGCCGGAGCAGGCGCTCGAAAAGTCAATGCTCGGGCTGGCGCTCTTCGAACCAATACTCGTGGCCTTCCGGCGCCTCGCACACGAACGCATCGTGCAGGAAGAACTCGCCCCGGAGGCTAGTCCACCAGCGCGTCGATAACTGCATCGACGATGGCGTCGGCTTTCGCGCGCATCTCGTCGTCGGTTGCATCCTGGATGGGGTGCGGGACGAAGATGCGCCGCACCTCCGGCAGGCCAAGCGCTGCCGACTGCACCTCCGCCGCATCGATGAACTCGGATGAGGCGATGAAGACGGAAGGCTTCCCGTTGATTTCGAACCAGGTTGTGTCGTGCACACTGCACGTTGTGCAGGATCCTCAGTCAGCGAGGGCTTCGATGACGAAGTTGCACTCCTCGGCGATTTTCTGGCGCAGGTCGAGCGGCGCCGGCTTCGTGAAGGTCGGCTTGGCGTAACCGCGGAACTCGACGTTCGGGAGGCGCTCCTTGAGGCGCGCTTCCAGTTGGCCGATGAGGATGTCCCCGCGCGGCTTGGTGATGTTCAGCAGCCCGACCACGCCCGAGATGCTCTCGGGGCGCACGGCCAGGTGGCGGCGAACGGGCACTCGCTCATCGGTGGGGTCGAGAATCGTCGTCATGCGGGCGATTGTAGAGAGCGCGGGCAAACAGCGGTAGCCCCTGTCACTCGCGGATTCTCACAGTGGTCATCACGCTGCCGATGGGGCCGCTGACCCAGCCGCCGAGGTAAGCCGCGAACTTGCCCGCAGGCCCACCGGCCACGACGAAGGTGATCTCTGCCGGGTTGCGGAACTTCGAAACGGGCGTGTCGAGGCCGATGCGGGCGGCCTGCACCTGTGTGAGGCCCTCCGCGCAGAAGTCGTCGCGGAGGAGTTCGCGGGCCGGCTTCGCGGTGACCTCCTGGATGCGGGCGCGGACCTGGTCCTTCGTCCAGCCATCTTTCGCGAACGTGTCCACGTGCTCGGGCGGCACCACGACGACGATTTCGCCGTGTCCGTAGTGCTTCGGGTGGCCGGCGGCAGCCAGGCCGAGACCATAGCTCGTGGCGAGGCTCTTCGCGCCCCGCGAAAGCTGGTCGATGATCGGGGTCGGCGCGCCGCCGGCGTAGAGCGTGACCGTGCTGTCGTCGCGGTTGAAGCCGCGCTCGACGTGGAGCGGTTCCCAGTTGCTGCGCTCTTCGAACTCGGGGAAGCAGAAGGTGTACTTGCCCGGCTGGCCGAGGGCGGCCCGGTCGACTTCGCCGGGGCGGCCGCCGCCAACGTTGCGGACGATGAGCTGGACGGCGCGGCCGATGGTGGCGTTGGCGCGATTCCCCTGGCCGAGGACGTTGAAGCGCGCGTTCATGCCGATTCGCTCGCGGATGGGCCCGTTGACCATGATCACCGGCGTCGGGAAGTGGGTCGTCGCGAGCACGCCGTGAAGGTTGAACTGCTCCGTGGTGGCCGCTTCGACGGCGGCGAGGACCACCGGCAGGTATTCCGGCTTGCACCCGGCCATGACGGCGTTGATGGCCACCTTTTCGACGGTCAGCGGGGCCATATTCGGCGGCACCGTGGCGACCACCTCGCGGGGGTCGCGCTTCGTGCCGGTCAGCATGCGAGCCACGCGCTCAGGCGTTGGCGGGACGACCGGCAGACCGTCGGTCAGCCCCTGGTCGAACATGAACTCGAAGATATCGTCCGATTCGCCGACTTCGATGCGGCGGGCCTGCATCGCGCTGCCGTCCATCTCCGCCGCGAGCCGCTCGGCGATGCCGGGCTCGACCGACTTCGACCCGCAGCCCGGGCGGGACTCCGGATAGGCCGCCCAATCGACGACGGGCGCCGGCGAGAGTGAGAGCGTGATGAGCCGCTGGAAGAGTCGCTGCCAGTCGTCGCGCCCGAACCCAACGAAGCGCTCCAGTTCGGCGCCCTCGCCGTCGGCGAGGATGACCGTCGGCACGGTGTCGAGGTCATAGCGATAGGAGACGTGGAGCGCCGTGTCGTCGAGCATCGGCGCGGTCAGCCCGAACCGTTCCGCGAGGCGGGCGTTGCCGCCGGCTTCCTGGCCGATGCACCAGACGTCGACACTCTCGCCGAAGCTTTCGGAAGCGGCCTGGATGAGGGGCATCGAGAGCACGCAGGTGGGGCAGTCCTCCTTCACGAAACAGAGGAGCGCGTGGCGGCCGGTCGGGAAGGTTCGTTCGGCGCCGGTGAGGTCAGTCAGGGTGAAGGCAGGAAGGCTCATGCCGGGATTGTAGCGAGGCCGCAACCGGGGCGGTGGGCGACCCGGGAATACCCGGCATGTGAATTGTTGACCTTGTCGCTCGACTTTCTTTGTGAACGGATGTACGCTGGCATCCCCGTCACGTTTTCAACCCTTCGAGGAGGCACGATTTATGTCCGACATTGCCGCACGCGGCTACGCGAACCCTTCGGTCCTGGTTTCCACCGACTGGGTCGCGGAGCACAAGGGTGACCCGAACATCCGGGTCATCGAATCGAACGAAGACCAGCTGCTCTACCCCTCCGGGCACATCCCGGGGGCCGTCCAGGTGGACTGGGCCGCGGACCTGAACGACCAGCTTCGCCGTGACTACCTCGACAAGGCCGGCTTCGAAGCGCTCGCGAGCAAGATCGGCATCACCCGCGATACGACCGTCGTGTTCTATGGCGACAAGAACAACTGGTGGGCCACGTACGCGTTCTGGGTGTTCCAGCTCTTCGGCCACACCAACGCGAAGGTGATGGACGGCGGCCGCCTGAAGTGGGAGAAGGAAGGGCGCGAGCTGACCCGCGATGTGCCGTCCTACCCCGCAACCAGCTACTCCGCCCCGGAGCGCGACGACGCGAAGATCCGCATCTTCCGCGACGAAGTGCTCAAGAAGATCGGCACCGAAACGCGCCTGGTCGACGTGCGCAGCCCGCAGGAGTTCTCGGGTGAGCGCACCCACATGCCGGAGTACCCGCAGGAAGGCGTGCTCCGCGGCGGCCACATCCCGGGCGCGAAGAGCGT
>JBDHWA010000062.1:0-8999 GCA_039809945.1 Dehalococcoidia bacterium
CCACCTGGTTCGGTGAGAATTGAAGCATTCGAAGAGCGAAGACCCGGGGAGCAGCATGCGCGCCATTGCTGACACAGAGGAAGCTGCAAAGGCGGCCGGAGGTTCGGGTCACCTCCCCGAGGAGACCTTCGTGACGGCGACGATCCTTGTAGTCGACGACGATGACCCGGTCCGCGTGATGCTCGCCCGCCTTTTGCGCACGCAGGGCTACCAGGTGCTCCAGGCCGCCCACGCTAACGAAGCCCGCTCACTTCTCGAACGCAACCACGCTGACCTCGTGATCAGCGACATCGTCATGCCCGGGGAATCGGGCATCGAACTGCGGCGCAGTATCCTCGAACGCTGGCCGGACATTCCCGTGATCCTCATCTCCGGCTATAGCCCAGAAGGTTCCGCCGAGTTCGCCGCGCGCACAGGCAAGACCGCGTTCGTCCAGAAGCCGTTCGCCGCCGATCAGTTTCTCGGACTCGTTGGCCAGACGCTGGCCGAAGCCGAAGCCCGCGAGTAAACCCGCTCCGCCGTCCGGCGCCGCTTCGTACCCCGTTCTTGCCCGGGTGGACCTTGTGCCGCCTTCGCCAACGGCACACACTCAAAGGGAAGCCAGCAGAAAGCGAGGCAATTCAGTTGACGAACGAGCAAGAGCGCGAGCAGGCGCGCAAGAGCCTCAACCCGATCGAAGACATCAAGGGCGCTATCCGCTACATCAAGGATCTCGACCCGGTTGAAAAGGTCGAAGAGTTCATGGAGACGGCTGTACGCGTACTCGAACCGTCCGAGTCGGACGTCCGCGCCATCGAACCGGAGGTTGACTCCGAATCCGAGGTCGAAGAGGACCGCTGAGCGTCAGCGGGCGGGGTAGCTCAACTCGAGGGCGATGCCGTCCGGGTCTTTAAAGGTAACGCTCGGCGGCTGATGGTTGTCCTGGATGGGGCTGTGCTCGATGCCGAGCGCGTCGAGGTGGGCCACCCACTCCTCCAGTGCGGCCCGATTTGCCACGCCGAATGACACGTGGTCCAGTCCCGGCCGCTGCGGCGCGAACTCGTCGGCGATCTGGTTGCGGTGGCAGGTGAAGGCGAAGATCAGCTTCGACTTCGGTTCGAAGATGGCGCATGCGTCGATGCCGTACTCATCGTTCGAACCGCGCCACACGTCGCGCGCGCCCAGCAACTGGCAGTACCAGGCAACGCTCCGGTCGAGGTCGCGGACGCTCAGTTCGACGTGGGCGACGCCGGTGATATCGGGCATGGCGGGGCATCCTCCTCGGAAGTGGCCTCGAGCCTACTGCGCCCTGGATGACGCCGGGTAGGGCCAATCCCGTGGAAAACGCCGGGCCGCGCTATTTGAACTGCGGCAGCACCGTCTCGGCGAACAGCTTCGCGGGTTCGCGCGTGTCCCGGCCGAAGAACTCCATCAGGAACATCGTGCAGCCGAGGTCGATGTGCTTCTGGATCTGCTCGCGCACGCGCTGGGGGCTCCCAGCGATGGCGAGCGGGCCGGTTGGGTCGCCCATGTGACCGCCGAAGATCTTCTTCGCCGTGTCGATCATTGGCGCCGCCGAGGAGTCGTCGGGGGCGATAGTCACGAGGCACTGCTGGCTGACCGTGATGGTCGAAAAGTCGCGGCCCACGTCCGCACAGCGCTGCTTGAGCACTTCCACCTTCACTGGGAGTTCGGACTGGCGCGCCGCCTGGTGGTTCCAGATGTCGGCGTGCTGGGCGGCGAGTTTCAGTGTGACCTTTTCGCCCGAACCGCCGATGAGGATGGGTGGCACGCGGACCGGCTTCGGCTCGCAGACCAGGTTCGCCGCCTTCACGAACCGCCCGTCGTAGGTCACGGATGGCTCGGTCCACATGCGCTTCAGCAGCTCGACCGTCTCGCGCAGCTGGCCGAGCCTTTGCCCGGTCGGAAGGAAGGGCACCCCGAAGTCGCTGAACTCGCGCGGCATCCAGCCGGCCCCGAGCCCGGGAATGATGCGCCCCTCCGCGATGTTGTCGACGGTCGCGATGACTTTCCCGAGCTGGGCAGCGTTGCGCATGCCCGCCGGCGTCACCAGCGTCCCGATTTCGACCTTCTTCGTGACCGCGGCGACCGCCGAGATGAGCGACCACGCTTCGAGGATGGGGATCTGCGGCGACTGCGGCCCGTAGAGGTGGTCGCACACCCAGAGGGAGTCGTAGCCCATGGCTTCGAATTCGGTGGCGTTGTCCCGGGCCTCGGCCCAGGTTCGTTTGATCTGCGGGATAGTGACGCCAAAGTGTATCTGCGCCATGTGGTGCTCCAGAGGGGATGTGTGCGCGGAAGCCTACACCCCGTGACTGTCCCGGCGCGAGACATACAAGCCGCTCAATACCACCGCTCCGGTGTGATGACGATCGCGACCATGTGCTCGTGCGCGCCGTCCGCGGTGGCCTTGAGGGCGGCTTCGCGGCCGCGGTAGTGCGTGTGCAGCCGAAGACGCAGGTCGTACGTAATCGGGTCGACTACCCGGGCGGGCCCTTCGACCGTGAGGTAGCGGTAGGAGGCCCGGTCGTCGACGCAAAGCGCTGCCCGCCCGGCGACGGCGGCGTGGCGTGACTTGGCGGACTCCCGGCCGCTGATGACAACAAACTCGCCGCCTTCGTACAGGTAGATGACGGGGACCGCGTGGGCCCGGCCCCGGGCATCGACGGTGGCCAGTGTGGCCGGCAGCGGCCGGGCGGCGAATGCTTCGCGGTCTTCGGGTTTCATGGCGCCTCCTGCGGGTCCTCATCGTACCGCCGCCAGCACCGCCCGGTAGCGCCACCGGCACTGCCCGGTGGCGCGAATCCCGGATCGACCGGCTACAGTGGATCGAATTTCTCCGGGCGAAAGGGGGCCAGCCATGGCCGAGTACATCCCACCAGCGATCGAATGGGTCCGCCAGCAAGTTGAACTCTACGAAGGGTCTGGCGGCAAGGAAGGGACTACCCTCCGTGATACCGGCCTGCCGGTCATCATCGTTATCAGTACCGGCAACAAGACGGGCGCCGTCCGCAAGACACCCCTGATGCGGGTTAAAGACGGGAACAACTACGTCCTCGTTGGTTCGATGGGCGGCCAGCCGAAGAACCCCGTCTGGGTCTACAACCTGCGAACCGAGCCGAAGGTCCAGATTCGTGACAAGACCGAAGTCATGAATATGCGGACGCGCGAGGTCTCCGACCCGGCCGAGCGTGCGCGGCTCTGGGACGCCTGCGTGGCGGCGTTCCCTCCCTACAAGGAGTACCAGGAGCGGACGACGCGGGTCATCCCGCTGTTCGTGGCTGAACCGGCATAGCGCTCCCGCGCCCCGCTGCCGTTACTGGTTGCCGGGCAGCTTGAACTGGGCGAGGCGCGCTTCGGCCGCCTCCTGCCTTTCCGACCAGAGCCGCCCGGTCGTGAGCCCGCCGTCGACCACCAGGGCGTGGCCGGTGACGAAGCTCGAATCGTCGCTGGCGAGCCAGGCGGCGGCCGCAGCGATGTCTTCGGGCAGCCCGGCGCGCCGGATGGGCTGGCCCTGCGCGAGGCGCACCTTCATCAGGTCGATGGTGTAGTCGGCCTGCTCCGCGGAGAGGCCCATCGCCTTCCCGAAGATCGGCGTCGCGATGCCGCCCGGGCAGATCGCGTTGACGCGCACGCCCCGCTCGCCGAGTTCGTTCGCGACCGAGCGGGTGAGGTGGATGACGGCGGCCTTGGCGGCGCTGTAGATGTGCGGCCCGAAGCCGATGCCAACCCCGGCGACGCTCGCGGTTGAGATGATGCTGCCGCTGCCCTGCGCGGCCATCACCTGGCCGGCGTGCTTCATCCCGAGGACGACGCCACGGAGGAGAATCGCCACCGTGTTGTCGTAGGCGTCCATGTCTGTTTCGAGGATGGAACCGGAGACGCCGCCGAAGCCCGCGTTATTGAACATCACATCGAGCCGGCCCCACTTCTGGACGGCATGCGCCACGGCTGCGCGCACTTCTTCTTCCTGGGCTACGTCGGTGTGGTAGTAGGAGGCGTTTGGGCCGAGTTCTTCGGCGAGCTTTTCGCCGCGGGCGTCCTGGATGTCGGAGATGACGACCTTTGCGCCGCTCGCGACGAACTTGCGCACCGTACCCTCGCCGATCCCGCTTGCGCCGCCGGTAATGACCGCGACCTTCCCATCCAGTTGAGCCATCGTAGTTCGCCTCTGTGAGTGTGGCCCGGAGTGTAGTGGAATCTGCGGCTACGAAACGCGCCCCGGGCACGAATGGACGTGCACCGGGGCGCGGAGTTACCTGCGCTTGTGCAGGGCTGGTGGCCCGGCGGACGGGGGTCAGTAGGCCGAGGACGATACCTGCCCGGCGCGCGGCCCGCGCCGGACCTGGGTGTTGGTGCTGCTCTGCGAATTGTCCGAGCTGCCCGAGCCATCCTTGCCCGGGCAGTCCTTATCCCACCCGCCGTTGTTTGTGCCCGGCGTCGGGTCCGCGGGAGCAGTCTGTTCTGGTGTTGCCGACGGGCTGGGTTCGCCGGATTGGGCGAACGCCACCGAACCGCCGTAAAGCGCTGCGAGCGCGAAAGGCGCTGCGCCCAGGAGGAGGAGCTGTTTCCGTGTCATGAGTCGACCTCTCAGAGTGGATTGACAGGGCCTGTCGCCAGCAGGCTATCCCCCCGATCGGAAAGCTTTGGTGTTGTTTATGACCCAGATTAGAACGTGACGGGCGCAGGCAGCGCGTTAGTTGCGCCACATCGGTTGTTCGCCGCCTTCAACCAGCGCGTCGCCGCCCGAGACGCCGATGGGCGCGCCATCGGCCCGCCAGCAGGCGGCGCCTTCGAGCAGGCCATCAGCCCGGCGCATGATCCCGTTCATCCCGCCCGCCACCTTGAACGCGGACTGCACGGTGTGGCCGCGGTTTTCGAGGCCTCGTCGCAGCGCATCGAATGCGGGGAAGCCGCGCTCCAGTTCGAGGAACGGCCCGCGGTCCCACATCCGGGGCGCTTCGAACGCCTCCTGCAGCGTCATCCCGTGGTCGATGACGTTTGAAATCGCCTGGCAGACCGAGCCAAAGATCTTCAGGCCGCCCGGGCAGCCGAGGGTCATGAACGGCGCGCCGTCCTTCAGCACGATGGTCGGCGACATCGAGGAGAGGACGCGCTTGCCGGGCGCGATCGAGTTCGTCCGCCCGGGTGTTGGGTCCATCAGCTCCATGCAGTCGTTCAGCAGCATCCCGGTGCCGGGCACGGTCACCTTCGAGCCGAAGCCGGTGTGCAGCGTGTTTGTTGTCGCGACGACGTTCCCCTCGTCGTCGATGGCGCAGCAGTGGGTCGTGGATTCCACCGAGGAGGCGGGCTGCACTCCCGCGGCGTACTGCTGCGCCCGGGCGAGGTCGATGTCCGGCCGGCGCGAGGCGGCGTACTCCTTCGAGGTCAGCCATTTGACCGGCACCGCCGTCGAAGCCGGGTCGGCCACGTACTCGAAGCGGTCAGCGAACGCCAGCTTCATGATTTCGGACCAGAGGTGGACGGTCTCTTCGGTCCCGAAGCGCATCGCCCGGAGGTCAAAGCCCTCGAGGATGTTGAGCATCTCGATGATGTGGAGCGGCCCGGACGACGGCGGCGGAGGGCCCACGATCTCGTAGCCGCGATAAGCCCCGCGGACGGGAGGGCGTTCGAAAACCCGGTAGCTCTCGATGTCCGCCATTGTGAGGATGCCGCCGTTCGCGGCCATGTCCTCGGCGATCCGGTGGCCGAGCGGCCCGTGGTAGAGGTAGTCCGGGCCGTGTTCGGCGATGGCTGCCAGCGTTCGCGCATAGTCGGCGCGGACGATGGTGTCGCCAACCGCGGGGACCTTGCCGTTCGGCAGGAAGACCTCGGCGGTCGCTGGATAGCGCCGGATGTTGGCTTCCTGCATTTCGGTGATGGCGCGCAGGTAGGGGCTCACCCGGAACCCGTCGCGCGCGAAGCGGATGGCAGGTTCCATCACAGCGCCGAGCGAAAGGCGGCCGTACTTCTCGATCGCCGTGGCCCAGCCGAGGAGCGTTCCGCCCGTTGCGACCGAGAGGTGGCCGACCTCGTTCAGGTCGTCCTTCACCTTGTGGTCGATGCTGCCCGGGATCGGTTCGTACATGTCCGGCGTGGCTGCTGCCGGCACGGTCACATAGTTGTCGATGACGGTGCTCGTGCCATCGACGAGGCGGATGTTCACGAAGCCGGCGCCGAAAATCGTGACCATCATCGGTTCGACCACGGTGAGGGCGAACATCGTCGCGATGGCGGCATCGACGGCGTTGCCCCCGCGGGTCAGCATCTCGACACCGGCGAGGGACGCGAGCGGATGGTTCGAGGTGACCATCCCCCGGGATGCGATTGCCGGCTGCTTTACCGTCATGCGCCTCGTTCTACGCCGCTGCGGGCGGCGAGGGAAGAGCACGGTGGTACGATGCTGGGATGCCCGGCTTCGACGTCCACACGCACCTCTTCGCGCCGGGCCAGGTTGTCGGCCGCGACTCCATCGCCCTCGGCGACCGCACCTTCCGCGAGATGTACGGCGACCCGAAGGCGAAGATGGCCACGCTGAAGCAGTTGCTCGACGCGCTCGACGAGGCCGACCTCGACGGCGCGGTCGCTGCCGGGTTCGCGTTTTCGACCGAGGACAACCTGGTGGAGCAGAACGAGTACCTGGCTGCGGCGGCGAAGGCTTCGGAGGGCCGCGTCATCGCCTTCGCCACCGTGAACCCGGCGCTGCCGGGTTGGGAGCGCGTGGCCCGGCACGCCATCGACCGCGGCGCGCGCGGGTTCGGCGAGTTGCGCCCGCACAACCAGGGCTGGGATCCCCTCGGCGAGGCGGCAGCGGCGCTCTACGGGCTCGCCCGCGAGGCCGGGATGGCGCTCCTCTGGCATTGCAGCGAGCCGGTTGGCCATACCTATCCGGGCAAGGCCGGCGGCATCTCCCCGGCCGAACTGATCGAGGTGGGGACGCGGTTTCCGGGCGTCGTGATGATTGCCGGGCACCTCGGCGCAGGGACTTCGTACTATCTTTCGATGCCCGAGGTAAGGGCCGCTATCGAATCCATCTATTTCGACACGGCGGCGGCTTCGCTGCTGTATGATGATCAGAGTGTTGCGCGGCTCGTTGAACTCGCGGGTCCGGATCGCGTGCTCTTTGGCTCTGATTACCCTCTGCTTTCACCCCGCCGGCAGGTTCAACGCCTCGCGGCGCACCTCCCCGGGACGGTGGTGGACGCAGTGTGTGGCGGCAACGCCCGGAGACTGTTTTCGGATAACGGCAAACGATGAGTGATACGGAACACGTACGCCTGTTCGTGGCGTGCGAAGTGCCTGACGATGTGAAGGACACGATTGGCGAAGTCATTGAAGGACTCCGCCAGAAGAGTGGCACGGACGTGCGCTGGATCCGCCCCGAGGGCGTGCACGTCACTCTCAAGTTCCTCGGGGAAGTGAATACGAAGAAGCTCCCGGCCATCAAGCTGGCCATCCAGGAAGCCGTCGTCGGCCATTCGCCGTTCGAACTCGAGTTCTCGACCATCGGCACGTTCGGCGGCCGCGAAGGCCTGCGCATCATGTGGGTCGGCATCGCCGGCGATGTCCTTCGCCTCGAAGCGCTCGTCCGCGCGGTTAATGCGGCTCTCGCCGTCGTTGGTTTCGAACCGGAGCGGCGTCCCTTCCGGCCGCACCTCACCCTCGGCCGGGTTCGCGACGAGGTGCCGACCCGCCGCCGGGCCGAGATCGAAGTTGCCGTCGGCAAGCAGGATGTCCCGCCCGTGAGCTGGCGGACGGCCCAGGTTTCGCTGATGCGCAGCCGCCTCACGAAGTCCGGCGCGAGTTACGAAGTACTGGCGACCTTCCCGCTCCGGGTCATCGTCCAGCCGGCCTGATTCTCTTACCAGTCGTCCCAGTCGTAGACACGCCCGGGCTGCCGCGCGCGGCGGATGAGCGTGTCCGGGTCGTCGAGTTCGTGCAGGCTGATCCGCCGCCCGACGAGCGCCTCGATGCGCGCGTAGAGCATCTCCTCCGGCACCGACCGGTTCGCGAGCAGCCAGCGTTCGAGCTCTTCGAGCCGGATTTCGAGCGAGAGCGCCGAGACGTTTGGCGGGTCTTCGAGGAAGCGCAGGCAGTACCGGCAGCCTTCCTCGCGTTCGAACGGGACAAGGTGGATGTCACACTCGTTGCGAACCTGCCTGGCGACCATGCCCTCATTGTAGGAAGGCGGGGCAAGGCGTCCGTGCCCGGCCATCGACATTCGCCCGCGGCCAACCCACAATCGTCGGACGATGAGCAAAAAGGCCGACAAGAAGAAGCAGAAGAAGCAGAAGCAAGCGAAGCAGATCCCGTTCGCCGCGGGCCAGCCGGCCCCGCCAATCGGGTCGGCCCAGCAGGAAGCGCCCCCGCCGATCGAAGGGCCGCTCCGGGCGATGGTCATCATGGCCCACCCGGACGACGCCGAGTTCCTCTGCTCGGGGACAGTTGCGAAGTGGTGCAAAGAGGGCTGGGACGTCTATTACGTCCTCGTCACCGGCGGCGACAAAGGCACGCACGACGACACGATGCACCCGGAGAAGCTGGCCGCCATCCGCGAAGAGGAGCAGCGCGCCGCCTGCCGCGTCCTCGGCGTGAAGGAGTGCATCTTCCTCGGCTACCCGGATGGCTTTACCAGCGAGAGTGCTGAGTTGCGCGGCCAGATCGTGCGCCTGCTCCGCATGTACCGGCCGGATGTCGTCATCACCTGGGACGCCTTCCGGGGGACCTTCAACCACCGCGACCACCGCAACGTCGGCCAGGCGACCATGGACGCCATCTACCCCATCGTGCGCGACCGCCTCTTCTACCAGCGTGACGAAGAAGAGGGGCTGCCTTCGCACCAGGTGAACGAAGTCCTCCTCGCCGGCGCCGTCGATGGCGACTACGCTGTCGACATCACCGACGTCTGGGAGACGAAGGTCGATGCCATCCTCTGCCACACCAGCCAGATCGGCGAGCGCACGAAGGAGACGTTCCTGAAGGAGCGCGCCGAACGCGAG
>JBDHWA010000063.1:0-8829 GCA_039809945.1 Dehalococcoidia bacterium
TGGGCGGGTGGCCGCCTCTACTGGGGCGCCTTCACGATGAAGCGGTTCGCCGGCATGTGGCTTGAACTCGAACGGCGGGGACTGATGCCCGAGGCGCTCGAACCAGACCGGCGCGCCCGCTTCGAGGCCGCGATGCAACAGCCTGACCCGCCGATGACGAACGTCGTTGATGTCTCCGCGTTCGTGGACCTCAAACGGCGCGCTGCCTCGATGCACCGCAGCCAGTTCGGCGAGAACAGCCTGATGGCGCGCATCCCGGAGGACCTCCGGGCCGGGTTTTACGGCGAAGAGCGTTTCCTCCGTGCGCGTCCCGAAGGAACCTCGGAAGGCGCGCCGGCGCACGGCCTCGAGGCCCTCCTCCCCAGCCCCCTTGCCTAGTCTCTGAATCGCCGCCTGCGTATGCTTTCGAGACACGCGGGACGCGACGCTCCCGGCTGCAAGTGAGATGCCGCACATGGACTATGGAACGCTCCGAGTGGCGACCCCGGACGGTCAGATTCGCGAGTACCCGATCACCGCGCCGTCAGTGATGATCGGCCGCGCCGACGGGAACCAGGTGGTCATCGACCACGTATCGGTCTCGCGGCGTCACGCCCAACTGGTGATCGAATCTGGACGGATGACGATCGAGGACATGGGGAGCGGCACCGGCACTTTTGTTGGCAGCCAGCGGATCGATGCGAATAAGCCGAACCTCGTGGAAAGCGGCCAGACGATGCGCTTCGGCGACTGCGAGGCCCGGTTCATCGCCGCCGATGCCTCGGCGCCAGCGCCCCTGTCGGCGCCCGGTTCGAACGAAGTGGAACAGACGATCGGCGTCGCTCTCACCTCGCCGTCGCAGCCAGTGTCTGCCGGGTCGCCGACCACCGCGACGGTGAACGTCCAGAACCGCGGCAACGTTGTGGACGAACTGACGATTGCGATCGTCGACCTGCCCGCCGGCTGGGCAAAGGTCAGCCGGCCGACGCTCTCACTCGTTCCCGGCGCCCGTGATGAGATCACGGTCGTTATCCAGCCACCGAAGGACTCGACCGCTGCTGCGGGGGAGTACCCGTTCTCGGTGGCAGTGACGTCAAAGGTGCATGGCCGCGAGGTCCGCGCGCTCGGTAAGGTGACGGTCCGCGCGTTTGAGGGGTTCCGTATCACGATGGAGCCGGCACGCGCGGCACGCGACTTTGCCGTGACCGTGACGAACAACGGGAACGTCGCCGCGAACGTCAGCCTCGCCGCGGTCGCTGACGCGAATGACATGGAGTTCGCTTTCGATGAATCATCGTTCGAACTCGCGCCAGGCGCCGACAAGCGTGTCGCGCTTGTCGCAAAGCCGAAGGCGAAGAAGAACTTCGGTCCGACGGTAAACCGCCCATTCCGTGTGGAAGCGCGGCAGTCCGGTACTCAGCAGCCTGTGACGACCGCCGGCCAGCTCGTCGTTAAGCCCCCGCTGGAGCCATACAAGATCCCGGTTCTCGCCGTCCTGGCGCTGCTGGTCCTGGGTGGCCTTGGGTTCGCCGCGCTCCAGTTGCTCGGGGGGAGTGATTCGAAGAAGGCTACCCCGGAGCCGACGGCAACAACCGCTGCCGCCGCCTCGGCCACGGCGCCCGCGGCGACTCCGACACCAACGGGGCTGCACGTAGGAGGCAACGGGGTGATCGTGAATTCGGACCCCGTGCCCTCCAATACCAACTGCCTTGCGGTGCGCACTTCGGCTACGCGCAATGGCGACAACATCTCCGGACGGCTGTGCTCTGGCGAGAAGGTGGCAATTAAGGGTGGCCCGACGACAGCCGACGGCTTCACATGGTGGCAAATCCAGAGCAGCAGCGGTCTTTCAGGCTGGGCCGCAGAAAAGAGTGCCGACGGCGCGACGCCGTTTATCCAGCCCGCGCCCTGATCTGCCGGGCCGTTGAGCGTGGCCTCGCCGCTAGCCGCGGACCACTTCGAGCGTGCAGGCTGCGAATGCCGGCTTTTCTGCATCGATGATGCTCTCGATATAGCTCTGCTCCACGGGGGAGCCGGCAGGGAGAGCCATGCGAACCGTAAACCGGAACGCGAGCTGCCGATTCGATGCGATCTCGCTGAGCGAAGGCTCGGTAATTTCCGGTTCGATCCCCGTATAGAGCCGAAGGTACTCGCGGAGTCCGCGCTTTGTGCCGCGCCAGCGGTACAGCTCGGGCGCCGCGCGCACGAGGTCCCGCCGACGCTCCTCCGGGACGCGTACATCGAGCACAACGCCCAGCCACGAAGCCAACCACGGCAGCATCTCAGCGGGCGCCAGGTCCGGGTCGAAGAAGTGCGACACGTTCCCGATGGTCCGATCGATTGGCGAAAGGATGTGCTCGAAGATCAGGAGAAAACGGCCGAGGAACTCACTCTCCTGGTAGAGCCCCGGGAGGTAGTCGAGGTAGGTGCTTCTGGTGGCCGGCACGCCGGCAGGTGCAGGCTCCCAGCTCCCATGGGTGAGGTCACGGCGCCCATTCGCAGCTGGAGGGCTGCCGTCGCGTGAAACCACGCTGACGCCGGGCGGCTCGGTTGTTGGCGTTGTCACCGGTTCGAAACCGTAACCACGTGTTCGTACGACAGAAGGAGGACGTCGTCGGCGACGGTAATCTTCTGCCCGGCGGCGCGCGATTGACCCGTCTGGATGTCGACCTGGTAGAGCGTTACATCCTGTGCGTACTCAACGCCGGGGACGCTCTGGACGACCGACTGGACCTCTGACAGGTAAAGGTCGCGGCCAAATGGCCAGCCACTCCCATCCGGTCCGCCGAGGAGCGGGTCGAGGTATTCCCGGATGCGTGCAGCGACTGCCGCGCGAACGTCATCGCCATTGCGGTGGCGCTCGACGAGGATGCGCGCTTCGATGCTGACGCCGACGTATGCGGGCCCGTCGACCACAAGCTGCGTGCCCAGGATCCGCCGGTCATCGAGGAACTCACGAACTGCTTCGAGCAACTCCGGAGGAGGCTGGAGCGACTCGATGGTGCGGGGGTGGTCGACCGGCACGAGCGGCACGATGAGCAGTTCGACCGTGCCCGGCGGCACCGAACTGGCGGTTGCATCGGTCCGAACCTGGATGCAGCGGGCGCGCGCAACCTGCCGGGACGCTTCGAGGGCAAGGAACTCGAAGTCGGATGCGGTGATCGCCCGGTCGCGGGTCTTGATCGCGAGCGGCGCGCGGAAACGCGCGGCGTCGACCGATTCGGGGTCCAGCCCGCCTGCCGCGGCGAGCCTGTTGACGACGCTGGCGACGTACGGGATCGACGATTTCATGACAGTCAGCGTGGACGCGCCGACGTTGCCCTGGGTGCCGCCGCCGTAACGGTAACGGCCTATTCGGAGCGCCGAGCCCCGTGGCGGAGTGCGCCCATGGACATGCTCAAGCCCGTCCGGCTCCCGGATAGTCGGGCCGAAGCTGATGGTCCCCGTTACTCCGTCGAAAATGTAGTGATTGTCGTCCGGGCCTGACTCGCGGAAGTTCCGGACCTCCGTCCAGCGAGCCCAAGCATCGGCTTCGGGCTCGAAGACCTCGAGGCACTCGTCTTCGGTCCTGGGCAACACCGGTGTGTGGAGCACCGTGAACGATTCGCCCTGTACCCCCGTCGTGCGGCCCAACAGTTCATTTCCCGCGATGGCGGAGTGGGTGGCAGGCACGGTCCCCCCGATCGACGTGGCAGCGATGGTGTTGATACGGGGAGAACGCGAATAGGTCGGCTGGCGCGGGCGCGGTTGAATCACCCTGAGCCGCAGCCAATGCAACTGCAGCCGGCTCAGAACGCGCGCCTCCATGTTTGAAGGGAGACTGAGGACAACCGTGCCGTCGGTATTCAGGCCGCCTGTCTCGTCCCGGTCCACGTGGCAACGAACCCAGCCGCGCGTGTCACCGCACCAGGCTTCCCATGCGAGGGGCGGATCCCGGGGGTCGACACCGATGCCCTCGACGTTGGCATCGATCAGGAGGCTGAGGGTGTGGTTGCTGAGATTCTCAACGAACCCGAAATGCAGGGTGTCACCGGGAAGGGGCACATGCTGGAAGGCGTCGAAGAACTCACCATCCAGCGTCAGCCGGCCTGTGTAGTCACTGAAGTTCACGTCATCAGACGAGAAGAGGCACTGCCGCAACGTTGGAGGAACGATAGTCAGGTCATGGTCGGTGGTGAAGACAACCGCCGGCGAATCCGAGGTCTCGAGCGTCGAGACTTCGGAGCCGCGCGTGATCGTGATCGGGCCCGGCTGGGGAGCTGAAAGCAGGAAACTCAGCGCAGTCCTGGCCGGGACGGCGTCCTTGAGCTCCATACCGATGAGGTCCATGAACCGGAGATAGTTCTTCTCCGGCACCCGGTTGAGCCGGAACAGGAGCATGTCCGTCATCCAGGCGAACAGTTCGATCAGGGTCACGCCCGGGTCTGACACGTTGTGGTCGGTCCACTCGGGGCAGTACCGGGGGATGAGACCTTTGGCCTCGTTCACCAGGTCCTGGAAACGGCGGTCATCCAGCTGTGGGTCCGGAAGTGGCATGCGGCACGATGCTCCTGACGCGACATTCTAGCCCCTGTCGCCGGGGAATGCCGGGCGCATGCGCGAGGGCATGAACCTAGTCTGGCTCGATCAGATAGAACGGGTAGACCAGCGATCGAGCGTCCTTGGCGCCGCGTACGGTGTAGCGGATGCTGATGTTCAGACGCCCTCGTTCGGCTTCGGCCGCATCGAGGGTGACGACCACCTCATTGACGTCGATCCGGGGCTCCCACATCCCGAGCGCTTCTTCCACGTAGCGGCGGGCCAGGCCAACCGTTTCCGCCGTGTTCGGCGAGAACACCAACTCATGGATCCGGCAGCCGAAGGTGGGCCGCATCACCCGTTCACCCGGGCTCGTTCCGAGGATAATCGTGATTGATTCCTCGATCTCCGGCTGGTCCTGCGAGAGCTTGATGCCTCCCGTCGCATCGATGCTGAGCGGAAAGGCCCACCCGCGGCCGATAAGAATGTTTTCGTTGGCCATCAGTTAATTTGCACCATCGGTCCGGCAATCTTGACCGACCCCGTGCCGTTGATTTCGACTATGGGCGCCTTGAGGGCGAGTTTACCCGAAGCCTCAACGTTCACGGACACGCCGGCCACCTTCACATCGCTGCCGGCTTTGATATCGACTTTCGCCGCCGCATCGATTTTCACGTCCTGCTTCGCCACCACTTCGACGAGCCCGTCCGCCGTAATCGCAATCTTGTTCGATGAGGTTTCGATCACGATGGTGTTCCTGCCGGACTTATCGATGAGTTCGATCTTCTCCTGGCCGTCCTTGTCCGTGAAACGGAGGATGTGCCCGGCGCGCGTTTTCAGCTGCCGGACTTCGACTTTCCCACGCTCGACCGGTTTCGGCGCGGGCGGGTAGTCAACCCCGTTCCAGACTCCTCCAAGGACGTATGGCTGGTTGAGGTCGCCGTTTGCGAAGGCGACAAGAACTTCATCGTTCACCTCAGGGAGGATGACGAGTCCTCTCTCTTCCCCAGCTCCCAACCCGACCACTGGCGCCCAGGTGCTCTCGTCAGAATCGCTTAGCCACGGGAACTTCACCTTCACCCTCGCCTGGTTGGCGTCGTCTTCGTTGCGGGTCACGATGCCAACCGCTATTCCACGGGCGAGATGGCTTCGTGAGGCGACATCCTTAGGGTCGTCGTGGAGGATGGTGTTGAGGGTTCCGCTTGTCATGCCACCGAGCCAGAAGTGGGTTCGATACGCCTCATCGGGAGTGAAGGTGTGACGAACACGGCTGATGAGGTAGCTGCCACCGAAACGCGTGCCAACGCCGCTCACGCGCATTTTGGCGCCCGGCTTAATGGCGGCGTTCCCGATAGCTGCACCTTCGGCGGTGATGTCGCCGGCCGCCATCCGGTCGAACACGGCTTTCGCCAGAGCATCGGCCGTGGCCGTATCCCGCACGTGGTCACCCACGTGGAGCTTCGCGGACCCGAAGGCTCCCTCTGCGGTGGCAGGCCCGCCGCTGGGTGAGAACCCCGAGGTGACGAGTTGATGGTCGACCGCGTTCGTGGAGGTGGTCACCGCCTCTTTGGACTTGGGGTCCCACCCTTGTACCTGGACCGTGCCTACCTGGCCGGCAGAGCTGAGGACCGGCCGGAACTCGGTAAGCGAATCGCCGTATGCCAGTTCGACCTCAGGGAAGTTGAATCCCTTGACCGGTTTCCAATGCAGAGTGTTGTTGTCGCAGTAGGCGACGAACCCGTTCCGCCGGGCGAGCGCCTGGACGAAGTCGTACGGACTCAGATCCCCCTGAAAGACATGCTCATGCATGGCGGATGTTGTTTCCGCCTGCACGCCGAGGCCGGCAGAACCCGCAATCTGCCTCACGATGTCCGAGTCGGTGGACTGCATATAGGTCATGGTGGTGGTTCCGCGGTGCAAGCCGTGCAACTTGTCATAGGCGCGAACCACGAGCACACACGGCAGGCCGTCCACGTGGTACACCGCCTCGATGGACGTGATAAGTCCCTTGAAGATCGTGACCGACGCCCGGGGGGCGACGTTCACCTGCGACGTTGCTGCGACGCCAACCTCGAGCTCTGCGCCAACTTTGAAGCGCGTGTCATCGACCAGCTGGAGTTGGGGGTCCATCAGCTCGATGGCTGCCATGCCCGGCATGTGCAGACTGAGGTCGACCTCGATATACCGCAGCTGCTCAAGCGCAGTTCCATGCAGGTCAGAGCCGTCAAGTTTCACATAAAACTGAGGGAGGAGAACGTCGCCCACGGCTGGTTATACCTCCGAAATCGGCGGCAATGTGAGGATTGTTCCTGGCCGCACGCGCATGGGGTCTTCGATACCGTTCGCCTCGGCGATTTCGCGCCAGTATCGCGAACTCCCGTACTCCTCGGCTGCAATGTAGTCGAGCGTCTCGCTTTGCTGGACGACCCGCCGCTTGTAGCCCGCTACCCCGCCTGAGGTGGGGTTCTGCGCCGGGAAATTGCCCGGGTCGGCGGCCTGCTTCAGCGAAAGGTCAACCGTGGCCCGGGTGGGCGTGCCGTCTTCCTTGAACATCGTGAAGTTGGTGTTGATGGAGGTCACGACGGCTTCGAACGACCAGGCGCTGCCCCAGGCGAACATGCATCGGGGCGGGCGTCCCTTGTTTGTCTTGGGGTCCAGCTTCGAACGGTTCACCATCGCCAGGTCCCAGAGTGCGTTCGTGTACCGCGTCCGGACGTCCTCGCCGGTGTCGTTGGTATCGAAGAACAGTTTGAGCGAGACCGTGGCTGGCTCACCGCCGGTGAACTCGAGGGCTGGCACGTTCGCGCCGCGCTGCGTGGTCTGCGCCCAGCTGACTGCCTTGGTGAAAGTGTAGTCAGTCGGGTTGAACATGCAGGTCACGGCCGAACCGGTGTCGAGATTGGTTATGGTGGCCTTTACGAGCGCCATAGGAGCGCCTCCCTGGGTAGGCTTCGGCTGGAGCGCTTAATAGGGTAGTCCACGTTCACGCTCCCTTTCGATGCGCAGCTTGCGGCGGATTCGCGGCCACACCTCTTCGGCCATCCTGTCATAGTCGATGGCCGGTGCGGACGGCTTTTCGGGGTTGTTGTCGACGGCCTGGTTTTCTGGGAGCACGCGCTGGATCTGGCCCGTTGCGCTCCCGGCCGCAACTGCAGGTTCGCGCTGCACTGGCGCGAGGGGCATCTCCACAGGCGCTGCCGCGCGAAGCACCTGGTGCGCTGCACCTGTGGGGGCAGCCGCGGGCGTCGGGAGGGGAGTGCTCGCCGCGGCGATGCCCTGGAAGCCGTTGAAGCCCGGTGCTGGCTCGAACGTTCGCTGCAGCGGCTGCGGCGACGTGACCGGCGCAGTCAGAGCTGGCACGGGTTCGAAAGAGGGCGTCTCGATTGCGTCTGGTGCGACGACTATTCGTTCCCGCCGCGTGGCCGGCGGTTCGGCGGCGAACACGAGGGCATCCAGCGAAGCTGGCTTGGCCGGGCCAGCGACTTCCGCCGGGCCAGTCGCCGGCTCTCCGGTGGAGGCTGGCATTGGGGCCGGTGAGGCACTTGTGGCGGATCCTGCCGGTGAGACCGTTGCCGTCTCCGGCGCGGCCGACCTCCGCTGTACGGGCGCCGGCGCGTCTGTGCGCCCGGATGCGAGGTGCGTGGAGGTTGCCGGGGCGTCAATCGCTGGCCGCTGCTCCAGCGGCGCTGTGGCTGCTTCCAGGGTAGCGGTGGGAGCGGGCTCGGTTTCTTGCGGCGGCGCTTCGCCGGACGGCGGTGCTGGATTTGGTGGCGCTGAAGTGCTGCTCGCAGTGGCCGCCGGGGCGAGCGCTGGCCGTGGCGCGTCAACCAGCTCCGGATCGGCGCCGGTCCCCGGGGTTGGCTGAACGGGCGCCACGCGGCGCTGGATGGCAGGCTCCGGGTTTGTCGTAGCTGCCTGGGTCGCCGTCGACGAGCGGGGGTCGCTAGACGCGACTTCCGAAACCGATTCAGCCGTCGTTTCGATGGGCGCCGGGCTGTCCGAATCCGTCGAAGGTGCCGACCTTGCAGCGGTGTCGTCGCCGATGGCAGTCCTCGGCTCGGTTCCCGTGGCTGGAGCCGGGGTGGCCGTGGGCGTGCCACCGCTCGGCAGAGTGCCGGCGGGCAGCGACGCCGAAGGGACCGGCGCCGGCGTGCCGAGATCCTTCTCAGCGTGGTTCGACCCCGGGCCATCACCCGTGCCGCCAGCTGCGTCGCGCGCTGGCGATGGGGCTGCCACCGTGCGTCGCACCGGCGCTTCTGCTTGCGCAGAGCCGGGTTGCGATTCGGCCCGGGGGCTGCCAGCAGGGGCGCTCATGGTCGTGGGCGGTTCGTT
>JBDHWA010000064.1:0-8758 GCA_039809945.1 Dehalococcoidia bacterium
GGAGCGATGGATCACACCATCATCGTGGCCGCGAACGCCTCCGATTCGGCCGCGCTCCAGTACCTCGCTCCGTACGCCGGCTGCGCCATGGGCGAAGAGATCATGGAATCGGGCCGTGATGCGCTCATCGTCTACGACGACCTGAGCAAGCACGCCTGGGCTTACCGCCAGATGTCCCTGCTCCTCCGCCGCCCTCCGGGACGCGAAGCCTACCCCGGCGACGTCTTCTACCTGCACAGCCGCCTCCTCGAGCGGGCTGCACGGCTGGAAGCCGGCGGATCGCTCAGCGCGCTGCCGATTATCGAGACGCAGGCCAACGACGTGTCGGCCTACATCCCGACGAACGTCATCTCGATCACCGACGGGCAGATTTACCTGGAATCGGACCTTTTCAACGCCGGTATCCGGCCCGCTATTAACACCGGTCTTTCCGTGAGCCGCGTGGGCTCGTCGGCCCAGACGAAGGCGATGAAGACGGTCTCCGGCGGCCTCAAGGGTGAGATGTCCCAGTACCGTGAACTCGCGGCCTTCGCCCAGTTCGGCGCGAGCGACCTCGACGCTGCTACCCGCCGCCAGCTGGAACGCGGGCAGCGCGCCACCGAAGTGCTGAAGCAAGACCAGTTCACACCGCTGAGCCTCGCTGAAGAGGTGGTCATCGTGAACGCGCTCACCAGCGGCCAGATGGACGACGTGCCGGTGGCCAAGCTGAAGGCGTTCGAAACCGAACTCCGGAAGTATCTCGGCAGCAACGAGCGAGACCTGGTTGCCCAGATTCAGTCGAGCCCGGTGATGACGCCGGAACTCGGCGAACGGGTGAAGGCTGCCGTCCAGACGTTCAAGGACACCGTTCCCTACTAAGACCGATGCGCCCGGGAAGCCGGGCGCGCCACCCGCGCAGCACTGCTGCGAAGCTCACAACGACGGGACAGGGCCATGCCGACGATCCGCCAGCTCAAGCGCCGAATCCAGAGTGTCAAGAACACGGCGAAGATCACCAACGCTTTGCAGATGGTGGCCGCCTCGAAGATGCGGCGCGCCCAGGACCGCGCGAGCCAGGCGAAGCCATACGCGGAGAAGCTGCGCACCGTCCTCGCGGGGCTTGCCAGCCAGTCCGGCGGCGAGGGTGAAGCGGCGCTCCACCCCCTGCTCGAGACGCGCCCGGTGCGCAACATCGCTGTGCTCCACATCACGCCTGACCGCGGCCTCTGCGGCGGCCTGAACTCGAACATCAACCGCAGCGGCGGCACCTTCGTGGCCATGCAGCACGAGCCAGTGCAGGTGGTGGCGGTCGGCAAGAAAGGCCGCGACTTCTTCCATCGCGCCCACGTCCACATCGCCGCCGAATTCACGGACCTCGGGGACTACCCGACACAGGCCGAGACGTCGGGCATCTCCCGGCTCATCATCGATGACTACCTGAACGGCACCGTGGACCGCGTCTACGTGAGCTTTTCCGAGTTCGTCACGACGGCGACGCAGCGGCCGGTGACCCGCCAGCTCCTCCCGATTGAGCCTCCCGCGATGGAAGGCGACGGCGAGGCGTTCCTGTCGGACTACATCTTCGAGCCTTCGCCCGAAGTTGTGCTGGCCCGGCTGCTCCCTCGCTACATCGAGATGCAGATTTACGAAGCCGTCCTCCAGAATGCGGCGAGCTTCCAGTCGGCCCAGATGGTGGCGATGAAGAACGCGACCGACAACGCGAACGAAATCACGCGCGAGCTGACGTTGACCTACAACAAGACGCGCCAGGAACAGATCACCAAGGAACTGCTCGACATCGTCGGCGGCGCGGCTGCGCTGGAGGGATAAGCTGACCGGGTTTGCGGCGGTGATTTTCGATATGGACGGCGTCCTTGTGGACGGCGAGCCGCTGCATTTCGCCACGGTCAACGAACTCCTCGGGCGCGAAGGCAAGGCCATCTCACTCGACCAGTACAAGCCCTACATGGGCACAAAGACCGGCTGGTCTGACATGATCGCTGACTTCGGTCTTTCGCAGCCGCGGGAGTATTACTCGCCCATTTACCGGGACCTGGTGCTCGAACGCTACCGCACGCAGAGCGCTGCCCTGCCGGGCGCGTTGTCTCTCGTGACGGCGCTGCGTGTTAGCGGCCAGCGAATCGCACTGGCGTCGTCGTCGATTCGTCCCTGGGTCGAAGCCTGCCTCGAGCGCGTCGGACTCTCGGACGCATTCGAAGTCAGCGTGACCGGCAGCGAAATTGTGAACGGCAAGCCTGACCCGGAGATTTACCTCCAGGCGGCGGCGAAACTCGGCGTCCCCGCCTCAGAGTGCCTTGCTGTCGAAGACGCCCCCGCGGGCATCGAATCCGCGCATGCGGCGGGTATGACCGTCTGGGCCGTGCGCACCGAGTACACACGTGGACTCGCCCTGCCCGGACCTGAGCGCGAGTTCGAGTCCCTCGCTGATATCGACATTCGCGAGATCGTGGGGGTGGCCGCATGAGTGACCTCGTTCTCCGCGAAGACCGCGACAGCATCGCCTACCTGACCCTCAACCGGCCCGCGCAGTTGAATGCGCTCAGCCCGTCCCTGTTTGTCGAACTGCGCAAGCACGTCGACGACATCGCGGCAAGCCAGGATACGGTCGGCTGTGTGGTCCTGCGCGGCGAAGGCCGGTCGTTCTCTGCCGGGAACGACATCAAGGCCATCCAGTCCGGTGACCGCGCCCCATCGGCCCATTTCCAGGCAGAGACGATCGATGCGCTCGAATCGCTTCCGCAGCCGGTCATCGCCGCCGTCACCGGCCACTGCTACACCGGGGCGCTCGAACTGGCCCTCGGCTGTGACTTTATCGTTGCGGGCGAGTCGGCGCGGTTCGCCGATACGCACGGGAAGTGGTCGATGACACCGACCTGGGGCATGAGCCAGCGGCTCCCGCGGCGCATCGGGACAGCCCGGGCCAAGCAAATGATGTTCACTGGCACACCCGTCAGCGGCGTCGAAGCCGTGGCTCTCGGGCTGGCGAACGTGTGTGTCCCGGATGAACAGCTTGCTTCAACGGTAGACGAACTGGCGGCCGCGATCGTCGCCAACTCGTGGCACACCCTTCGAGCGGATAAGTCACTGGTGAACGAAGGTCAGCAGTTCGCGCTCCGCGAAGCGCTCGCCTACGAACGCCGCACAAGCCCGGGCGCAGGCCCGGACATGGCCGAACGGCTCAAGTCGTTCGGCGCACGATAAGGAATCCTGGAGGTTCTCCAATGGTCATGACAGCGACAAACGAAGGCCGCGTAGTCCAGATTATCGGTACGGTGCTCGACATCGAGTTCCCGCCGGACCATCTGCCGGCCGTGAACAACGCCGTGAATGTGGTCCTCGAGGACGGGAAGGTGCTCGTCACCGAAGTCCAGCAGCACCTCGGCAACAACTGGGTGCGCTGCCTCGCGATGGACAGTACTGACGGTCTCCGCCGCAACGCCGTCGCCATCGACACTGGCGCCGCCATTTCGGTTCCCGTCGGCGAACTGTCGCTCGGCCGCATGTTCAACGTGCTCGGAACGCCGATCGACAACCTGCCTGCCCCCGAAGGCGGTCCGCGCTGGGGAATTCATCGTGACCCGCCGTCCTTCGCCGAGCAGGAGACGGCCCCGTCTGTGCTCGAAACGGGCATCAAGGTCATCGACCTCATCGCCCCGCTCGTCCGCGGCGGTAAGGTCGGCCTGTACGGTGGCGCGGGCGTCGGCAAGACGGTCGTTATCCAGGAACTGATTTCGAACATCGCCCGCGAGCACGGCGGTTACTCCGTGTTCGCCGGCGTGGGTGAGCGTTCCCGCGAGGGCAACGACCTCTGGCACGAAATGAAGGACTCGGGCGTGCTCCCGAAGATGGCCATGGTCTTCGGCCAGATGAACGAGCCGCCGGGAGTGCGCCTCCGCGTGGCTCTCACCGGCCTCACGATGGCCGAGTACTTCCGCGACGAAGAGGGGCGCGACGTGCTCTTCTTCGTCGACAACATCTATCGGTACACGCTTGCCGGCATGGAAGTGTCGGCGCTCCTCGGCCGCATGCCGTCCGCCGTGGGTTACCAGCCGACGCTGGCCACCGAGATGGGCGACCTCGAAGAGCGCATCACCTCGACGAAGAAGGGTTCGATCACCTCGTTCCAGGCCATTTACGTGCCTGCGGACGACTACACCGACCCGGGTGTGGCGACGACGTTCGGCCACCTCGACGCGGTTGTGGCGCTCGAACGGTCGCTTGCGGAGCAGGCGCTGTTCCCGGCGATGGACCCGCTGACCTCGTTCTCCCGCGCACTTGAGCCGCGCATCGTCGGCCAGGACCACTACGAAGTGGCCCGCGGCGTCCAGAGCGTGCTCCAGCGCTACAAGGACCTGCAGGACATCATCGCCATCCTTGGCATCGACGAACTCTCCGATGAGGACAAGCTGACCGTGGCCCGCGCCCGGAAGATCCAGCGGTTCCTCACCCAGCCGATGTTCGTGGCCGAGCAGTTCACCGGCACGCCGGGCGCGTACGTGCCCGTCCGCGAAACGGTTCGCGGCTTCAAGGAGATCCTGGACGGGCAGCACGACGGGCTGCCTGAGCAGGCCTTCTACATGGTTGGCAACATCGAGTCGGCGGTCGAAAAGGGCCGCACGCTGGCGGAGGGCTAGGCCATGCCGCTCACGGTCGAAGTAGTGACCGCCGAGCGGGTTGTCCGTGTCGAACAGGGCGTGGACGTCCTGGTCGCGCCTGGCAGCGAAGGGCAACTCGCAATCCTGCCGCACCATGCAGCGCTTATGACCACGCTGGATGCCGGTGAACTGATCATTCGCCGGGCCTCGCAAGAGGACTCCTTCGTGGTCAGCGGCGGGTTCATGGAAGTGAACAAGGACCGCGTAACCATCCTCGCCGACGCTTCTGAAGCGGCCGAGGAAATCGACATCGCGCGGGCGGAAGCGGCCCGGGCACGCGCGGAAGAACGGCTGCGCCGCGTCCGCGAGCAGAACGCCCGCGATGTTGACATCGCGCGTGCTGCTGCGGCACTCCAGCGGTCGCTCCTGCGCCTGAAGGTGGCGAACCGGCGGCGTCAGCGGCCTGGTCCTCCTCGCGTCTAGCAGACCGAGTTCGAACTAACGTAAAGAAGCCCGCCTTAGTGCGGGCTTCTGTCATTCCTGCGGGACTGCGGTGAGCCCTGCCGAATGCTCGCGGTAGTGCGCCGAAAGCTGGGCGAAGTATTGCGGGTCGGCTTCAACCTCGGCGTCAGTGACGGTTTCGAGGAAGCGCACGAGGCCTTCGTGCGCCGCTGCCATCCGCGCCCGGACCACCGCAGGCTGTTGAGACCGCCCCCAGGCGGCTTCGCGGGCGTTGTGCACCTCAAAATGAGGCCACGGCGCATCGACCTCCTGAGAGTAGCCGCTCCCGAAGAGCCATCCGCCAGGGAGCGGCCGCTGCCGGACGACGAGCGTCATGTACCCCTCGACCGCTTCGGACCAGAAGGCGAGATGGGCGAGAGTTTCCTTTGCAGACCAGGTCCCGGGAGGTGCTGCTTCGAGCGCCGCGTCCGGCAGAGTTTCCAGGGCGGTTCGGATCGGGGTCCAGCTCGCCTCGACCTCTGAAATTACGCGCCTTGCAGACTCACCCGGCATAGAATCTCCCTCCGCCTGGCGGAGGCTACCAGACGAGCAGGGCGTTCGCCCCATGGCAGATGACACCCTAGACTGCAGTTCAATGAGCACACGTGTCCGCGGTGGAAAGTACGTTGTCCATGGCGGCGCGGTGTTGCGCGGCCGGGTCGTTATCTCCGGGGCCAAGAACCACGCCCTCGCGGCGATGTGCGCGGCCCTCCTGACCGGTGACGACGTTATCCTCGAGAACGTCCCTGATATCAGTGATGTTGACTCGCTGAGCGCGCTCCTCGTAAGCCTCGGTGCGGAGGTTGGCCGGCTGCCGAACGGGGCGCTCCGCCTGAACTGCCGGAACGTCAGCATGTTCGAAGCGCCGACCGAACTGATCAGTGAAAACCGAGCATCGTTCCAGGTGATGGGCCCACTTCTCGCCCGGCACGGCTATGCAGCCTCGGCGCCGCCCGGCGGCGATGTGATTGGCCAGCGCCCAATCGATGTCCACCTCTCCGGCTTCGAAGAGATGGGCGCGATCGTCACCCGGGATGGCGAACGTTTTGTCGCCCGGGCGCCGCACGGCCTGCATGGCACGCGCGTATTCATGGACTACCCGTCGGTGTCCGGCACCCAGAATGTGATGATGGCTGCGACGCTTGCGAAGGGGCGCACGACTATCGTGAACGCAGCGACCGAGCCGGAAGTGCAGGAACTCGCGCTGCTCCTCAACGCGATGGGCGCCCGGATCCACGGTCTCGGCAGCCAGATGCTCGAGATTGACGGCGTTGAGGCCCTCCACGGCACGACATCGCGCATCATGCCGGACCGCATCGAGACCGGGACGTTCGCGATTGCAGCCGTCATGACCGGCGGCGACGTGGTCATCGAGGACGCACCTGCGGGCGTTCTTGATGCCCTGCTGAACAAACTGCGGGGCGCTGGCGCCAGCATCACCGAGGATGGCCGCCAACTGCGGGTCTGGCGCGAGGGCCCGATCCGCTCGATTAGCTTCCAGGCGCTTCCGTACCCGGGGCTGGCGACGGACCTGCACGCCCCCATGGCGGCGTTGCTGACCCAGGCAACCGGCGTTTCGATTATTCACGAGCGCGTCTTCGACAACCGGATGCTGTATGTGAGCGAGCTTAGAAAGATGGGCGCTGAGATCGTCAGCACCGGTTCGTCTGCGATTGTCTCCGGTCCGACGCCGCTGCATGGTACGCGGGTTCGAGCGCTGGATGTGCGCGCCGGCGCCGCTGTGCTCCTGGCGGCGTTGGTCGCCCAGGGAACCACAATCATCGATGACGTGTATCATCTCGATCGTGGCTACGAGCGTCTCACCGAGAAGCTCCATGGGTTGGGTGTTGAAGTGGAGCGCAACTAGATGGCGATGGAGTTCCTGACTCCGAAGCGTGCCGGGATCGACCTCGGTACCGCGAATATCCTTGTCTACGTCAAGGGTCACGGGATCGTGGTGAACGAGCCCTCCGTGGTCGCGCGGCATAACCGTGACAACGCAATCGTCGCCGTCGGCAACGAAGCACGCGCGATGCAGGGCCGCACGCCCGGGTCTATCAGCGTCATCCGGCCGATGCGCGACGGCGTCATCGCCGACTACCTGACCACCGAGGCGATGCTGCGGTACTTCATCGGGCTCATCACCGGGCGGTTCAACCTGATCCGGCCCGAGGTGATGGTCACGGTGCCCGCCGGGGTCACGAGTGTAGAGCAGCGTGCCGTCCGCGACGCTTCGGAGCAGGCGGGGGCGCGCAAGCCGGCCCACCTTGTGCCTGAGCCGCTGGCAGCCGCCATCGGGGCACAGGTTCCGATTGGCACGGCCCGCGGCAACATGGTCGTGAATATCGGCGGCGGACGCGCGGAAGCCGCGGTCATTTCGCTCTTCGGCATCGTCGTCAGCGAATCGGTCCGCATGGCCGGCGACCGCATCGACGAGGCGATCATGGCCTACATCCGCCGTCGCCATAACCTGATCATCGGGGAACGCACGGCGGAGGAGATCAAGATTGCTATCGGGAGTGCCCTCCCGGTAGATGAGGGTCTCGCGACCCAGGTTCGCGGCCGTGACCAGCTCAGCGGCCTGCCGAAGACTATTTCGCTCAACAGCATCGAAGTTGCTCAGGCTATCCAGGACTGCCTCGGCACCATCGTCCAGACGGTTCGCGCAGTGCTCGAAAAGACGCCGCCGGAACTTGCTGCGGACGTCATCGACCGCGGGATCGTGTTGACCGGTGGCGGCGCCCTCCTGCGCCACATGGACGAACTCCTCACCCAGGAGACCGGCGTGCCCTGCTACGTCGCGGATAACCCGCTCGAGTGCGTGGCGATTGGCGCGGGCATCGCGCTGGACCACCTCGACGTCATCAAACGCTCGCTTCCCACAGAGGAAGAGAACCTTGTGGGTCTCTTCCCCGGGCCTGAACCGCGCTAAGCTGCCATGGCCGCTACGCGGGCTCCTGTGGAGCCCTCTCGTGGCGGCTAAGGTATCGCAGGGCCTCGCGCTGTGACAGCGGTGACAACACCTCGGCTTGCTCGGTGACAAACGCCCTCACCGCGTCCGGCGCCGTCTTGGAGTACTCACGAAGTGCCCAGCCGATGGCCTTGCGAATGAAGAAGTCCGGATGCCCTGCCTGGATGGTGCAGTAGCGGAAGAGCCGCTCCTCGTTGGTCGCCTGCTTGAACTGAAGTTGGTGCAGGATGGCGACCCGCGCGACCCAGAGGTTGCTGTCGCGGATCCACAGGACCATCTGCTCTCCGCGTTGCGGGAAGCGCCTGACCACCTGGCCGATGACGTGACTGGCCAGACCGTCGACCGTGTCCCACCAGCTCTTCATCGTGACCAGTTCCCTCAGACGCGGAAGGTGGGCAGGATCGAGCGCCGCTGAGTGCCGTCGAAGCAGGTCGCACGCGGCGTACTGGTACTCACGCTCCGGCAATGCCCACAGCGCCGCGGCGACGAGTTCGAGTTGTTCCGCGTCAGGACGTCCGAACTGCTGGAACACAACCGCTTGCAGCGCCCGCCGGCGAGCGGCCTGAAGGCCAGCGAACGGGAACAGCCCGCGCATGTAGGCGGACATCGCAGAGGCAGCCTCGGGGTTTGCGGCAGCCGCGAAGGCGTCCCTCAATTCGTTGACCAGGCTAACGTCGAATTGTCGCGCCAT
>JBDHWA010000065.1:0-8754 GCA_039809945.1 Dehalococcoidia bacterium
CGCTCCCCACGGAGGAGCGTGACGACTGGGAAGACGTTGCCCGCGCGGTCAGCGACCGCCACTTCGGCATCGGCTCCGATGGCCTGATCCTTGGGCTCAAGTCGGACAAGGCTGACATGCGCATGCGGATGTTCAACGCCGACGGCTCCGAGGCGGAGATGTGCGGCAACGGCATCCGCTGCCTCGTGAAGTTCGCCGTCGAGGAAGGCTTCCTGGCGAAGGACGCCGAAACCGTCTCCGTCGAGACGCTTGGGGGCATCAAGGTGCTCCAGCTGTTCCGCGAAAACGGCGTCATCACCTCAGCGCGCGTCGACATGGGGCCGCCGAATTTCGCGCCGGCTTCGCTGCCCGCGAACGTCGAAGGTCCGGGGCCGGTGATCGATCTCCCGCTCGTGGTCGATGGGATGGAGCTGAAGCTGACGCTGGCGAGCATGGGTAATCCCCACGCCATCCACTACATCGACCATGATCCTGCGACGTTCCCGCTCGAACGCATTGGGCCGCTGGTGGAGAACCACCCGCTGTTCCCGCGGCGGACGAACTTCCAGGTGGTGCAGGTGGTCAGCCCGGGCGAGGTTCGGCACCGGGTGTGGGAGCGCGGCACGGGCATCACGCTGGCCTCGGGCACGAGCGCGAGCGCGGTCTGTGCCGCCTCGAGGATGCGCGGCCTGACGGGCGACAAGATTGTCGACCACATGCCCGGCGGCGACCTCGTGCTCGAATGGGACGGGCAGGGTTCCGTCTTCATGACCGGCCCGGCGGTGCGCGTGTTCGACACCGAGTGGAACGGTTAATCCGCTCGATACGGCGCGGGTGAACCCCGAAGACGCTTCCTGCAGCCCCTGATTTCGGACCGTTCGGACCAGTTGTGCGCCCGCGTGCATGTCACAATGGCATGAGCCAGCCGTGAGGAGGCCAGACCATGAAGGTGTCGGCCGTGCTTGCCTCGAAAGGCAACAGGACATTCACCATCGAGCCGGGCGCGCTCGTTGAGGCGGCGGTGGCAACGCTCGCTGCCAACAACATCGGGGCAGTCATCGTCGTGGCCGGCGGTGGCCTGCCGACGGGGATGCTCAGTGAGCGGGACATCATCCGGAAGCTTGCCAGCGATCCTTCGACGCTCGAACGCACGGTCGCCGAGGTGATGACGTTCCCGGTGATCTGCGGTTCGCCCGACGATGACGTTGAGAGTGTGCTCCGCACGATGACGGCCGAGCGGTTCCGCCACCTGCCTGTCGTCGAAGGCGGCGAAATCGTCGGGATGGTGACGATTGGCGACCTTGTGAAGGCGCAGTTGGCCGAGCTCCGGGGCGTCGCCGCGAATCTCGAAACCCAGCTGCTGGAGTCCTGAGTGGGTTGGAAGGCGGGCGATGGCCCGCTGCGAGTCGCGATTGTCGGTGCGGGCCCGGCCGGATTCTATGCTGCGGAGGCGCTGCTCAAGCAGGCTGACGTCCCGGTCAGCGTGGACATGTTCGAGCGGCTGCTGACGCCCTACGGCCTCGTGCGGCACGGGGTCGCGCCCGACCACCTCAAGATCAAGACCGTCACGCGGGCGTTCGCGCAGACTGCGGCCGCGCCCGGGTTCCGGTTCTTCGGGAACGTGGAGTTCGGCCGCGACCTGCTCCTGGCGGACCTCCAGAAGCACTACCACCAGGTGTTGTTTACCGTCGGGGCGCAGACCGACCGGCACATGGGGATTCCCGGCGAGGGCCTCGCGCGGAGCCACCCGGCAACCGCGTTCGTCGGCTGGTACAACGGCCACCCGGACTACTGCGACCTCGAATTCGACCTGCAGCAGGAGACCGTTGCAGTGGTCGGCGTCGGCAACGTGGCGATTGACGTCGCGCGCATCCTCTGCCTTTCGCACGAGGAACTGCTCGAGACGGATATGCCGGAGTACGCGATCGATGCCTTGAGCCGCAGCCGCGTGCGCGACGTCTACCTTCTCGGGCGGCGCGGGCCGGCCCAGGCCGCCTTCACGAACCCGGAACTGAAGGAACTCGGCGAACTGGCGACCGCCGACGTCATCATCAGCAAGGACGAGGCCGCACTGGACGAACTCAGCCGCGAAGAACTCGAAGCCGCGAACGACCGGATGCTCGCGCGAAAGGTCGAGATGATCGCCGAATTCGCCGCCCGTGCGCCGGCGGGCCGGGAGAAGCGGCTGCACCTGCGCTTCCTCGTTTCGCCGCTCGAACTGGTCGATGACGGAGCGGGCGCTGTCGGCGCCGCGATCCTGGGCCGCAATGTGCTGCACCGGTCGGCCAGCGGCGCGCTCTCGGCGGAGAGTACCGGCGAGACGGAGACGATACCTGCCGGCCTCGTCTTCCGTTCGGTTGGCTACCGCGGGATGCCGCTTCCCGGCGTGCCGTTCAATGACCGCTGGGGCGTGATTTCGAACAGGCGGGGCCGTGCTATCGACACCGAAACCGATGAGACGGTCACGGGCGAGTACGTTGCCGGCTGGATCAAGCGGGGGCCTTCCGGCGTCATCGGGACGAACAAGCCTGACGCCGTCGAGACCGTGGCCGCGATGCTCGAAGATGCCGCAGCAGGAGCGACCTGGAGCCCTTCGGCGCCAGTCGAGACAGCGGTGGTGGCGCTCCTGCGCAGCCGCGGCGTGGAGTTCACGAGTTTCGAAGACTGGTGCGCCATCGACAACGCCGAACTCGCAGCAGGACAGGCTGCGTCACGTCCACGGGTGAAGTTCGGGAACAAGGACGAGATGTGGCGCTGCCTGGGCCGTGAAGGTGGCCGCGCCGCCGGTTGATGGTAGGATCGGGAGCACTCGCCCGTTGCGCCCGTGATGGCCGGCGGGGCACCCCCTCCACAGGATCCGCACCATGAAACTCGCCCGGCGTGTTGAGGCGCTGCCTCCGTACCTGTTCGCCGAAATCTCCAAGAAGATCGCCGCCAAGCGCGCCGAAGGCGTCGATATCGTGACCTTCGGCATCGGCGACCCCGACCTGCCGACGCCACGGAATATCCTCGATGCCCTGCACACCGCGGCCGAAGAACCGGTCAACCACCGCTACCCGGAGTCGGAAGGGCTGCCGGAACTGCGCCAGTCCATCTCGGACTGGTACGAGCGCCGCTTCGAAGTGAAGTTCGACCCCCAGAAAGAGACGCTGCCGCTTATCGGTTCGAAGGAGGGCATCGGGCATGTCGCCCTGTGCTTCATCGACCCGGGCGACATCGCCCTCGTCCCGGACCCGGGCTACCCGGTCTACGAAGTCGGCACGATGTTCGCAGGCGGGACGAGCTACAAGCTCGACTGCAACCGCGAGGGCGGCTGGAAGCCGGACTTCGACAAGATCCCGGCCGACGTCGCAGACAAGGCGAAGGTCATCTGGCTGAACTACCCGAATAACCCGACCGGCGCGGTCGCCGACTTCGACTTCTTCGAGCGGGCGGTTGCCTGGGCGAAGAAGCACGACGTCGCGATCCTGCACGACAACCCGTACTGCGACGTGGCCTATGACGGCTACAAGCCGATCAGCATCTTCCAGGTGCCCGGCGCGCGGGATGTCGCCATCGAGTTCAACTCGTGGTCCAAGATCTACAACATGACTGGCTGGCGCATCGGCATGGTCGTCGGGAACCCGGTGATGATCGACGCCCTCATGCGGGTGAAGTCGAACATCGACAGCGGTATCCCTCAGGCCATCCAGAAGATGGCGATCGAGGCCGTCTACGGCCCGCAGGACTGCATCGACGAGCACAACGCCATCTACCAGCGGCGGCGCGACCGCATGGTCGAGGTGCTTCGCAAGGCCGGGCTCGAGGTTGATATGCCGAAAGCCTCGCTCTACGTGTGGGCGAAGCTGCCGGACGGCGTGACGAGCGCCGATTACGCCGCCCGCCTCATCGACGAGACCGGCGTGGTGGTGACGCCCGGCCGCGGCTATGGCCTCAATGGCGAAGGCTACATCCGGCTCAGCGTGACCACGCCGGACGACCGGATGGAAGAGGGCCTGCGCCGGATCGAGGCCTGGGCGGGCTGAGCCGCCCGCCCCGCACGGTTACTCGACCTCGACGATCATCTCGATTTCGACGGTGATGTTGCGCGGGAGCGCGGCCATGCCGACGGCAGAGCGCGCGTGCCGTCCCTTCTCGCCGAAGACCTCGACGAGGAGGTCGCTTGCGCCGTTGATGACCTCCGGCTGCTGGGTGAACTCAGGCGTGGAGTTGACCATGCCGAGCAGTTTCACGATGCGCGTCACTCGGTCGAGGTCGCCGATTTCGGCTCGCAGGTTGGCGAGGAGCGAGAGCATGGTCAGGCGGGCGGCGGCGTACCCGTCCTCGAGGGTCGCTTCCGAACCGACCTTGCCGGTGGCAATCGTCCCATCGGGACGGTAGGGCCCGGTGCCGGAGAGGAAGACGAGGTTCCCCGTGCGAACGGCGCTGACATAGTTCGCTTGCGGTGGGCGCGGCGTTTGGAGCGTGATGCCGAGTTCTTTCAGACGGTCTTCGATGGACATGGCGCATCTCCTCGCGGTGGCAGTGACTGCATCGTAGCGGGTTCGGCGGCGAGGCAGTGCGGGCCGATGCTCTTCTGCCGCCTTGGCTTTGGACTGGGGCGCTGCGCGGGCCTACGATCCGGCGCATATGGCAACCTTTCGCATCCTCCTCACCCCCGGCGACGGTATCGGCCCGGAAGTCCTCGAAGAGTCCCTGAAAGTCCTCTCCCGCATCGAAAAGCGGTTTGGCCACGAGTTCCAGTACGAAGAAGAGCTGATCGGCGGCGCCTCGATTGACCGCCACGGCGTCGCACTGCGGGGCGAGGTCATTGACAAGGCGAAGGCATCGGCGGCGGTGCTCTTCGGCGCCGTCGGCGGCCCGAAGTGGGATGACCCGAAGGCGGCCGTCCGCCCAGAGGACGCGATCCTCGGCATGCGCAAGCAACTCGGGCTGTTCGCGAACCTGCGGCCGGTGAAGATCCACCCGGCACTGCTCGACGAGAGCACCCTCAAGCCGGAAGTGCTCTCCGGCGTCGACCTCATCGTCATCCGCGAACTGACCGGCGGCCTGTATTTCGGCAGGCCCCAGAAGCGCTGGGAGACCGCGCGCGGCCGCCAGGGCGTCGACACCCTCCGCTACAGCGAGAAGGAAGTCGAACGGGTCTGTCACGTCGCCTTCCAGCTTGCACGCCAGCGGAAGAAGCGCGTGACCAGCGTCGATAAGGCGAACGTGCTGCGGACAGGCCAGCTCTGGCGGGAGATCGCCACCGAGGTCGGCAAGCAGTACCCGGACGTTGCGCTGGAGCACATCCTCGTGGACGCCTGCGCGATGTACCTGGTCCGCCGCCCGGCAAGCTTTGACGTCATCGTGACCGAGAACATGTTCGGCGACATCCTGACCGATGAGGCTGCGATGCTCGCAGGTTCGATGGGGATGATGCCATCGGCCAGCCTCGGCAAGCGGCGGAAGGACGGCACGGGCATCGGCCTCTACGAGCCGATCCACGGGAGCGCGCCGGATATCACCGGCCAGAAGAAGGCGAACCCCCTGGCGATGATCCTGAGCGCGGCGATGATGCTGCGGCTCTCGCTGGGCCTCGAAGCCGAAGCCGCCGCCGTGGAGGCAGCGGTCGATTCGGTGATCAAAGAGGGCTACCGCACGCCCGATATCGGCGGCGCCAGCAGCCACGTGGTCGACACAGTGAAGATGGGGGCGCTGGTCGCAGAGCGGGTGTAGTTCGCCCTCGGCTACTCGACGGTGAGCGTGCCGGTCATCTCGGCTTCATGGACGTCGCAGCGGAAGAGGTACTTGCCGGGCGCGGCCGGCACATCCCATTCGAGCTTCGTTGTCTGGCCGCCGCCGATGGTCTCGCTCATCCACGGGCTTTCCCGGTAGACGCCGCGCTCCGAGGCAATGTGCATGTTGTGCGGCAGGATGCCGACGTTCGGCAGGCTGAAGGTCACCTTCGAGCCGGCCTTCACCGTGATCTCGTTGGGCTTGAACGAGTTGTCGAACATCTTCACGGTGATCTGCCCGGGCTTGTCGCCGCCGCCGTCACCGGAGGAGTCTGAACCGCAGGCGATGACGAGGGCGGGCAGTGCGGCAAGGGCGATTCCGGCGAGCAGTCGGCGCATCGGGGGCATCCTTCGGTTCCTGTGGTGGTGAGCAGAAAGGCCGGGCTCGAAAGCCCGGCCCTTCTCCGCTCGCTCCAGGGGGATTACTTGACGGTGATGGTGCCGGTCATGTCGACCGGGTGGATGTCGCAGCGGAACTTGTAGACGCCGGTCTCGGCCGGGACCTTCCACTGGATCGTGCCGTTCTTGCCGGCGTTGACGATTTCAGGTGTGGTCACCACACCCGGGGCCGCGTCGTAGTCACCGCTGAGGGTGGCGATGCGCATGTTGTGCGGGACCTTGCCGACGTTCACGGCGTCGAAGGTGACGGTGTCGCCAGCCTTGACGGCGATGTTCTTGGGTTCGAAGACGTTGTCCTTCATGGTGACCTTGATGGTCCCGGTGGAGATTTCGACTTCAGGCGCGGGGGCCGGCGTGGCGGACATATCGTGGCCGCCCTGGACGTTCGAGCCGCCGCCAGGAACGTTGAAGACGTCGGGATTGTCGGCGCCGGTGACGCGGAGGATGCCCGAGGCGCCCTTGGCAACGCGGCCGAGCGCATGGTCGACGAGGACATAGTCGCCGGGGACGGTGACCTGGAACTCGACGATGGTGGCGCCGCCGGGCGGCACGCTGATGGTCTGGACGCCCTTGACGGGCGGGGATTCGAGCGTGCCCCAGGCCCATGCCTTGTCGAAGATTTCGCCGATGACGTGGAAGCTCGAAGTCAGGTTCGGGCCGCCGTCAACGAAGTAGATGCGGACGGTATCGCCAACCTTGGCGGTGAGGGCCTTGTCGCCCGCGAGGGCCTTGGTGTTGCCGTTGAAGACAACGTAGCTCGGCTGCTCGGCAAGGAGCTTGTTGATGTCGAGTTCCTGGAGGCCGGTCTCGCCGGTCGCTCCGTCGGTGTACATGTCGCTCTGGCCGACGTAGTACTCGTGGTCAACCTTCGGGAGCCCTTCGCGAGGCTCGATGAGAATGCCGCCGTACATGCCGTTGGCGATGTGGTCGGCAACGAGACCGGCCGCGCAGTGGTAGGTGAAGAGGCCAGCCGCTTCCGCCTTGAAGAGGAACGACTTCGTCTCACCCGGCATGACGTTGGTGGCGACGGCGCCGCCGCCGGGGCCGTTCACAGCGTGGAGGTCGATGTTGTGCGAAACCGTGCTCGACCCGTTGTTGGTGAGGATGATTTCGACGGTGTCACCGACATGGGCGCGGATCAGCGGACCAGGGACAGTGTTGTTGAACGTCCACATCTTGTAGGTCACGCCGGGCGCGATCTCGACTTCCTGCTCGAAGGTTTCGAGCCGGACGACGACGTGGGACTGGGTCCGCGGGAGGGCTGCCATGACGTTCGGCGGGGCAACGAGTTTCGCCTCGACCTTCGGCATGGCGGGGTCTGAGCACGCGGCGCTCAAAACGGCCCCGAGGGCTACGAGGAGGAAGATGACTCCCATCCTCAGACTGTTGCGGAGTGGCATGGCCTCAACTCCCCTTTTCTAAGGTAATCCACATGTAACGTGCGCTATCTGGTCGAGTGACGTGACCTTAGTCACGAGAATCACAGCGGATATTAGTGATTCATAAGACCGATAGGCACAATCACTGTCAGTTGCCGGAAAAACTGACCTTTGGCCCCGAAAAGAGGGACGGATAGACCTCGCGGATGGTAGGATATGGCCGCTGTATACAATCCTCAGGAGTTGCCCATGTCCGAGCCCATTGCCCGAGGCCTCGAAGGCGTCAACGTCACCGCGACGAAGCTCTGCCGTATCGATGGCATCAAGGGCGAACTCATCTACTCCGGGTACGACATCTTCGACCTGGCAGAGAAGTCGACGTTCGAAGAGGTCGCGTTCCTCCTCTGGAACCTGCGTCTCCCGACTGCCGCGGAACTCGCCTCGCTGAAGAAGACGCTGCTGGCCGAGCGGAACCTGTCTGACCTGAACTCGCGCATCCTCACGGAGATCGTGGGCCAGATAAGGCCAATGCGAGCCCTGGAAATGGCGGTTATCACCGCGGGCGCGCTGGATAAGAACTCGAGCGACCTCACGAACTCGCAGTTGAAGCAGACGGCCGCCCGGCTGACGGCGATCATGCCGACCGTCCTCGCGCGCTTCCATCGCCTCCGCCAGGGCCTCGAGCCGGTGCCCCCGCGCGACGACCTCGGCCATTCGGCGAACTTCCTCTGGATGCTCAACGGCCGCGAGCCCAATGCCCTCGAACAGCGGGTGTTCGATGTCGCGATGATCCTCCACGCCGAGCACGAGATGAACGCATCGACGTTCTCGGCGCTGGTGACGGCTTCGACGCTGAGCGACATGTATAGCGCGATTGCGTCGGCGATCGGCACGCTGAAGGGGCCGTTGCACGGCGGCGCGAACGAGGCGGTCTACAAGCTCGTCGAAGCGATCGGCTCGGAGCAGAACATCGCGTCGCATGTGGAGGCTCTGCTCGCCCGCGGCGAGCGCGTGATGGGCATCGGCCACCGCGTCTACAAGACCACCGACCCGCGCGCCATCATCCTTGAGAAGCTCGGCCACGAACTGGCCGAGACCTCGCCCGACCGCAAGTACTTCGACCTCAGCCTGAAGCTTCGCGACTACCTCGCGCGCAAGCTCGAAGGGAAGCCGCTCTACCCGAACGTCGACTTCTTCAGTGCCTCGGTCTACAAGATGCT
>JBDHWA010000066.1:0-8744 GCA_039809945.1 Dehalococcoidia bacterium
TCGGCCGTCGTTGGCAGTGCAGCGGCCGGGCCGGTCACGCTCCCGTCCTTGCTGCCGCCGGCCGTAATGGCCTCGATGGTTGCGCCGCCAACCTGCACGGTCGCGGGCCGGTTGGGGTCCGTTTCGAAGGTGAAGTTGGTGCGCACAATGCCGAAGCGGGCGGCGGCGAACTCCTGGACGATGTACTCGGCAGCTGTCCTGCTCGCGTCCGAACCGGCCGGCCGGGGGCCGATCGTCTTCGCCAGGTACTCCAGATCTCGCAGTGCCCGGGCGGTCTCGAAAGGCGGCGCGTCAGCGTCATCGGGTGTGTCGTTGCCGCCGCCGCAGGCCGCGAGAGGCAGGAGAACGAGCGCGAGGAGGGCAAGGAGCGCGGCACGCATGGTTCGATTGTGGGGCAGGCGCGCACTTGGCGGGATAGGCGTTCAGCGGCGCCGGTTGCCACCCCCACGTTGCGTGCCATAAGTGCGGCCCCGTGCTGCCATAGCTATATGCAATCTGCACCTAGTGTGAACCCCACAGTTAACAGGTTTGGTCGAAAATAGAGACGTGGACAGGCCATTACCCCCGGAGCGGCGGGCACATCTCCGTGACGGGCGGGAAGTTCGTATCCGGCCAATCCGGCCCGACGACGCCGAACGCCTCTGCGCGTTCCACGACCGCCTCTCAACTCGCACCGCACGTCTGCGCTTCTTCAGCCCGCTCAAGCACCTCTCTCCGGACTTCGCGAAGCGCCTGACCTCCGTCGACTTCGTGAAGCGCTGCGCCTTCGTCATCAGCCCCGTCGACAGCGACACCATCCATGCCGTCGGCCGCTACGAAGGCGAAACCCGCCGGTCGGCGGAAGTCGCCTTCGTGGTCGAGGACACCTTGCAGGGGCAGGGCATCGGCCCTCTGCTGCTCGAACGGCTGGCCGAGCACGCCCGCGACCAGGGGTTCACCCGCTTCAGCGCGGTCACCCTCGGCGAGAACAGTCAGATGCTGGCGATGTTCCGCGAATCGCCTTACGACGCGGAGATCCACATGGAGCGCGACCTCGCCTTCGTACGGCTGGACATCTGCCCGCTGGCTCTCGCCACCGCCGTCTGACCACGTTCGACAGGCGCTTCATCCGGCGACACAATCGCCGGGCTATGAAGGACTACCTGGACATCCTGACCATCAAGAAAGAGCGCCACGGCATCATCCAGCTCAACCGGCCGGAGAAGATGAACGCGCTCAGCCACAACCTCCGCGCGGAGCTGTTCGACGCCCTCAAGGATTTCGAAATGGACCCGGAGGTGAAGGTCATCATCATCCGCGGCTCCGGGCGCGCGTTCAGCGCCGGGTACGACCTGAGCGGGATTTCGAAGACGCAGGACACCCGCGACTACGTGGAGAGCCGTTCCGGGCTGCCGGCCGTCGGGCCGATCCACCCCGGCCAGGGGCAGTGGCCGCAGCACCTGCTGAGCGGCTACTGGCAGATCTGGGAGCTGACGAAGCCCGTGATCTCGCAGGTCCATGGCTACTGCCTCGCGGGAGGCACCGAGCTGGCCACGATGTGCGACCTGATGTTCGTGGCCGAAGACGCCATCATCGGCTACCCGCCGGTGCGGGCGATGACCCCGGTCGACGTGATCTACCACCCCTGGCAGATGCCCCAGAAGAAGGTGCGCGAACTGCTCTACACCGGTGACAGCGTGACCGGGAAGGAAGCGGTCGCGATCGGCTGGGCGAACCGGGCCGTGCCGATTGACCAGCTCTGCCAGGCCACCGAGGCCTTTGCCGAGCGGATCGCGAACATCGATTCACCCATGCTGCAGATGACCAAGCGGCAGGTGAACCGGGTGTACGAAATCATGGGGATGCGAACCTCGATGCAGGTAGGCGGCGACATCCAGGAGCTCGGCCGCGCCCGGCCCGGCGGCGGGACGTTCGGTTCGATCGCCCGGGAGAAGGGACTGAAGGCAGCGCTCGACTGGCGCGACAGCCCCTTCGGCGACTACGCGAGCGCCCCGGCTGGTTCACCGAAGCCGAGCGGAGCAGCCTGGTAGTCCCGGCCCCGGCGGCGATGTGCTCGAATGCGGCCCTGCTTGCTACACTCTCGCGTGGAGAGGTGTCCGAGTGGTTGATGGTGCCGCTCTCGAAAAGCGGTGTGGCGCAAGTCACCGGGAGTTCGAATCTCCCCCTCTCCGCCATCGATAGCCATTCCGGCAGTCCCGGAGAATGAAGAAAGCCCGCTTTGCAGCGGGCTTTCTCGTTGGTTGCAGTGCGTTGCTCATGCCGAGCGGTGCACCAGCACAGTCTCGATCCAGGTGACCTTGCCTTCGCGGCGCTTGACGAAGTAGCGCTCAACGCGGTTCGGGGTGCTGAGGGCGCGGGCTTCGCGGAAGTTGCGTGCTTCGCGCTCGAGTTCGGACTGGCGGCGTTCGTGCACCTGGGCGGCCAGGGCGGGATGCATCAGGGTGTACATGGGTTCGGTTCTCCTCCGTGTTGCCGGTGTCCCCGGCCTCTGGATGTATTGAACCGCGAACGGCCGCGCGCGAAGCCCGGCGGAGGAGTGGGAGCGGGTCACCCGTTGGGCGGAGGAGGAGCGTTTTGTGTGAACCGGGCCACACCCCGGGGCCTCAGGCCCAGCGTTCGTAGGGCGGGAAGTCCATCGGGATGGTCTTCGCCATCAACTGCCGGGTGAGCTGCATCTGGCCGATGTGCTGGCTCGAATGGGCGAGGTCCTCGATCAGGGCTTCGGCCACAGTGCGCTCGCCGTCCGGGCAGAACTCGGCCAGGCGCGCCTCGCTGACGAAGCCAATGGCCTTCTTGAGGCGAATATCGGTCGCTTCGATACGGGCGACGAGGTCCGTGTCCTTCATGACGATGGTGTTCGAGGAGCCGAGCGGCGCCGTCCACGGTTCCTGAGACCCTTCGGCCAGCCCGGCCAGGTAGTTCTCGACCTCGAGCACGTGGAGGACGAGGCCGCTGAGGTGCGCGGTCTGTTCGCGGATGGGCATCCACTTAAGGCCTTCGATATCGACGCCGCGAACGAGAGCGATCATGTCCTGGTGGTTTTCGTGGACCTGGGTGATGAGCCCGGCGAGAACCGGGTGCAGGGCCGGCAGGGAATCTGGTTCCATGCGTGCATCTTCGGGTCAGGCGGGCGGCCGGGAAAGCCGGGCGCAGAGAAGGCCCGGGCTAAGCCGGGCCTTCTTCGCAGGGAACCACAGGGACAGCGCCGGGAAGGCGCGGTCCTCAGGAGTCGAGGGCGGGACGAGCTGGCGCGTGCGCGAGCCGGTGGCTGAGCGCCCGCGCCGAGCGGGCGATGGACGCGGACACGGCGTTCTCCTCGTCGCGGTCGAGGCCGAGCTCAGTGCGGCGGCGGGCTTTGGCGGCCAGTTGTTCCTGGCGCAGTTCGTGAACGCGGGTGTGGCCATAGGGTTCGAAGAGTGACATTGCGAGCGACACCTTGGATGCCAGGGATTCCCTCTCGGGTAGGCACATAGAAACATAGGCAATTATCTAAGTCAATAGCTCTATCCCTATTTCCTTCGGGAAAGACCCTGCCCTTTACCATTGCCGTGCGTCCCTCCGAAAACGCGCCGGCCCCGGACTCGTAGCGCCGAATCGACAAGCTGCCGGACCAGCCCCCACAATCGGCCGATGCTTCGAATCGGCCTCGTCGGCGCCCAGTTCATCGGCAACCTCTACTGCCACGCCCTTCGCTCCGTCGACGGTGCGGCCATCACGGCCGTTGCATCGCCCAACTCAGCGAAGGCGTTCGCCGAGCGGTGGCAATTGCTGCGCCACTACGCCGCATGGCAGGACCTCGTGGCCGATCCGGAGGTCGACGCCCTCGCGATTGCGGTGCCGAACGACCTGCACGCCGAGATCGCGATCGCGGCGGCACGCGCCGGGAAGCACGTCATGTGCGAAAAACCGCTCGCCATCAGCCTTCCCCAGGCCGATGCCATGGTGGCCGCGGCCCGCGAGGCCGGCACGGTCCTGATGTACGCCGAGAACCTGCTCTTCGTGCCCATGTACCAGAAAGTCCGCGACCTCGCCCGCCGCGGCAAGGTCGGCGAGCCGTTCCTGATCAAGCAGGCGCAGTGCCACGGCGGGCCGTATTCGCCCTGGTTCTGGGATATCGACCGCGCCGGCGGCGGCGTCGTGCTCGACATGGGCTGCCACAGCATCCACGCCATCTGCTGGATGATGGGCGCCTGGCCGGAAGCCGTGACCGCGACGATGGGCCGCTACGTGCACATGGAGAAGGGCCCTGCCGAGGACCACTCGACGGTGATCCTCCACTTCCCCGGCGGCGCGCAGGGCATCGCCGAGAACTCGTGGGCAATGCCCGGCGGCAACGACTCCCTCGAGGTCTACGGTCCGAAGGGCCGGCTGATCGCGAACCTGGAGCGAGGTCCGGCAATTTCGATGTACACGGCCCCCGACGGTGAAACAGCGGCCGATGCCGGCACCCGCTCGGGCTGGCAGTACGCGATGTACGAAGAGGCCTGGCAGTTCGGCTTCCCGCAGGAGCTGCAGCACTTCGCCGACGTAGTCGCCGGCCGGGCCGAACTGCGCTCCAGCGGCGAAGACGGCAGGCGCGTCCTCGAAATTATCTACGCCGCGTACGAATCCGCGCGCACCGGGAGCCGTGTGGCGTTGCCCTTCGCCAGCGACCGCCCCCGGCCCATCGACCACTGGTTCGCGTAGCGGGCCTTCAGAGCGGCTCTTTCCCGGGGGCTCACCGGCTTAACCGGGCCTTCGCGACCGCACCGGGGAGTCCGGGTACATTTACCTTCGATGACCTGGCTCCGATCGATTTTCAACACTCCTGCCCGGCAGGCCGTGGGCTGGACCGTGCTCGGCCTCCTCGGCATCGCGATGGCTGCAGGCGGCGTGTTTTTCCTTACGCGCGACGATTCGGCGCCCCAGCGCGCCAGCCTCGACGCTGCCTCGCCCGCAGCATCCGCGACGGCAACCGCGCAGCGGACGGCCACGCCAACGGCAAGCCCCACACCTTCGCCCAGCCCTACGGCCACGCCAACTGCGACACCCTCGCCAACCACCCGCCCGGTCGTTCAGGCGAACACTGGCGGATCCGGCGGCAGCGGGTCGTCGGGCAGCAGCGGGAGCGAGGACGTAGCGCCCACACCCACGCCGCCGCCTGCCGTGGCTGGCGGGCCGTACTGTCCGGGCGGCGGGTCGAACTCCCCACCGAACAGCGTCATCGGCATCTTCACGATCGGCGGAGCACCGGCGCCGGCAGGGTCCGCGGTGAGCCTCGCGTTCGATGGCGTCGTCGGGCCAACACGGCTCACCACAGCGGCGGGCGGGTACCGGGTCGACTATTTCGCTGGTCCCGACACCTGCGCGAACCGCGTCGGCGCGGCTATCTCCGTGCTGTACGACGGCCAGGCGTTCGCAACGGGCCACACCGTGGGCGACAGCCCCGGCGCACCGGTCAACGTCACCATCGCCATCCCCTGACCCTGTCCGTCCGCGTGACTGTGCCGGCTTCCTCCTGGCGGTGTTCGGAACACGTTTGACGATAAAGCCGCCCGATTGCTAAAGTTCGGCACGAACATGCGTTCGAGAGGCAGCCCCGCGTCATGAAAGATCTCTCGTCGAAGCAAGACCAGATCCTCGAATTCCTCCGTTCGTTCATCGAAGACAAGGACTACCCGCCGAGTATCCGGGACATCCAGGAAGGCTGCGGCATCAGCAGCACCTCCGTGGTCGACTACAACCTCCGGAAACTCGAAGAGAAGGGATTGATCCGCCGGGACCGCGAAGTCTCACGCGGCATCGAAATCCTCGGTTCGCGTGGCGGCCGCCGCGCCCGCATCGTCGAAATTCCCGTCCTCGGCAGCATCGCCGCCGGCCAGCCAATCCCGGTGCCGACTTCCGAACGCTGGGGGAACGACAGCGAGGACACCGTCGCCGTCACTGAGGACATGGTGCGCGGCAAGAACAACGTGTTCGCCCTCCGCGTGAAGGGCACCTCGATGATCGAGGACCTTATCGACGACGGCGACATCGTGTTCCTCGAACCCACGCGCGCCGCCAACGATGGCGAAAAGGTGGCGGTCTGGCTGAAGGACCGCGGCGAGGTGACCCTCAAGCGGATCTACCACGAGGGCAGCCGCGTCCGTCTGCAACCGGCCAACAGCACGATGCAGCCGATCTACACCTCCCCGGACAACGTGGAGATCCAGGGGCGGTTTATCTCGTCGATCCGCCCGAGCGAGTAGACTCCCCTCTTACCTTCCGGCGGAGCAGCGCCGGCACCGGCTGGCCTCACCTATGAACGAGCCAACAATTCGCGTCCGTGGGCTCACGGTGCGCTATCGCACGCGCGACAGCGTCACCTACGCGACGGACAACGTGAGCTTCGACCTCCATCGTGGCCAGATCCTCACGCTCGTCGGCGAAAGCGGCTGCGGCAAGACAACCGCCGGAATGTCGGTGCTTCGCCTGCTCCCCGGCGAAGCCGATGTCGTCTCCGGCGAGGTCTGGTACGGCGGCCGCGACCTCATGGCGATGAACGACAGGGAACTCCGGCCGATCCGCGGGCGCCACATCGCCATGATCTTCCAGGATGCCGTCGCGGGGCTGAACCCGGTGATCGACGTCGGCTCGCAGGTGGCGGAGATGCTCACGAGCCACCTCGATATCAGTAAGAAAGAAGCTCGCACACGCGCCATCGACGTCCTCCACGACGTCGGGCTTTCGGACCCGGCGCGAGTCGCGAAGGCCTACCCGTTCCAGCTTTCGGGCGGCATGTGCCAGCGGGTGATGATCGGCATCGCGACGGCGCTCAACCCGGACGTCATCATCGCCGACGAGCCCACCAGCGCCCTCGACGTGACGATCCAGGCGCAGATCCTCCACCAGCTCGACCGGCTGCGGCACGAGCGCGGCACCGCCATCCTCCTCATCACCCACGACTTCGGCGTCGTCGCCCAGATGGCCGACGAAGTCGCCGTGATGTACGCCGGCCGCGTGGTCGAACGGGGCGGCGTCCACGAGATGCTGAAGAGCCCGCTCCACCCGTACACCCACGCGCTGCTGGGCACGCTGCCCCGCGTCGACGGGCGCCATGAACACCTGCGCCAGATTCCCGGGGTCCCGCCGGTGATGACCGCGATCGCAGAGCGGTGCCCGTTCATCCCTCGCTGTTCGAAGGTGATGAACGTCTGCCGGAGCGAAGGGCCGCCTCCGCTGGACCGGCCAGAGGGCGCCACCCACGAGGTCGCGTGCTACAACCCGGTCTGGCAAAGCCTCGAGCGTTAGGGCCGGCCGGCGAGCGCGCAGAGCTTCATCAACAGGATGTCGATGCTGGTCTCTTCTTCGACTTCATTCTTCTTGTGGGTGCGGTCCGCCTCGGTGATGTAGCCGTAGGCGATGCGGACGAGGTCCGGGGTCAGCCGCCGCGAGGCATCGATGTCTTTCTTCAGCGGGAAGTTGTTCGGGCGCTTCAGTTCGGCTGCGATGGCTTCGGCGCGCATCCCCTGCGCCACCAGCTCCGTGACCGGAGCGAGGGAACGGTAGCGCGCCGCAATGAGCCCGAGCAGGCCCTGCAGCGCTTCGCCGGAGTTCTTCAGGATCCCCAGCACCGACAGCGCCTTCGCCAGGTTGCCGGCGACGATTGCATCGGTCAGGTCCCACGTCTTCGCCGTGCGGTCGCCGTGGCAGACCCGGTTCACATCGGCCAGGGTGACTTCCCCGTTCGCGTCCCGCGAGTACAGAGCGAGCTTGTCGAGTTCGTTCGCGATGCTGAGCGTGTCGCCCTGCAGCAGATTGGCGAGGAGGGTGACCGGGTCGGCTTCCGGCGGGCGCTCTTCGTGGCTTTCGAAGGCGCCGCCGCGCTTGAAGCGAATGCCGCGCAGGCTCGCCTCCTCCACGATGTACCGCTCCACTTCCTTCATATCCCGCCCGCCGCCGTCAATGGCGGGGTACTCCTCCACACTGGCGCCGGCTTTGCCAAGCGCGGCGACGAACGGGTTCGTCTTCGAAACGTGGCGCTCGCGCCCCTCTGCGAGGAACGGCTGGCCGAAGAAGACCAGGATCGTGCTCTCGGGGATACCTTTCCCGAGCGTGGCAATCAGTTCGTCCCATGCGCCGAGCGCGCGCTCGGTTCGAGTGGCCATGCGCGCCTCGAACCGTTCGAGCAGGTGTTCGACGACCACCAGCCGGCGCGGCGCGAGGAACGGCGGCGCCATCGATGCCGTCAGCACGTCGCCCGGTTTGGCGTCGCGGCCATCGAGCGTCGTGAGGTTGGTGACGAGCATGCCGGTGCCGCCATCGGCCTCATCCTTGAGGGCCTGCATGCGCCGGCGCATGGCCAGTTCGTTGCCGCCGAAGAGGGCGATGATCACCGCGACGTGACCCCGGCGCCACATCCGGAAGGCTGTGAATCGAACGGCTTCAGCACGCCCACCAGCATACGCGACCACCGGCTCGAACGGCCGCAGGAAACTGCATAAAAGAAAGGAGGGTTGCCGCACGGCCACCCTCCCTTAGGTGTGGTTCGCCCGGGCGAGAAGGCTACGCCGCCTTCTCCTCCTGGCGGGCAAGCGGGCGGATGTTCTGGTTCCCGGCGAACACGTTCTCCGGGTCGTACTGGCCCTTCACCCAGGCGAGCCGGGCGTAGGTGTCGGCGGGATAGGCTTCGCCGATGCGGGCGCGGCCTTCGTTGGCGACGAAGTTGACGTAGACGCCGTCCCGCTCCGACTTCACGGCCGCCCAGAGCTCTTCGGTCCAGGCCT
>JBDHWA010000067.1:0-8681 GCA_039809945.1 Dehalococcoidia bacterium
AGGTCCACGTCCCGGATTGCTTCTTCGCGCGTGTCGGCGAGGTGGATCGGCATGACGAGCCGCCAGTCATCGCGGCTGATGGTCTGGCCGGCCTTCTCCGCCGCCTCTTCGGCCATCTGCCATGTCTTAGCGAGGGAAATAAGGCCGCCCGGCTGCGATACAGCAACCGAGAGGATGCCAACGCCGTGCTTCCCCGCTGACTGCGGCCCGGCAGGCGAGAACGTCGAGGCCACGGCGACCGGCATATGCGGGTGGGTGTACGGCGCAAGTTGCAGCCGCGCCTCCTTCATCGTGAACCAGTCCGATTCGTGGGTGACGGTTTCTCCCCTGAACAGGCGCATGATGACGCCCAGCGCCTCGTCCATGCGCTGGCGCTGTGTGAGCGCATCGATACCGAGCATGTAGGCGTCCGACGTAAGTGCACCGGGTCCGACCCCGAACATCGCCCGCCCCCTGGTCATGTGGTCGAGTTGGACCATCCGGTCGGCGAGGATGAAGGGATGGTGGTACGGGAGTGAGCTCACCCCGGTGCCAAGGCGAATCGTCCGGGTTCGCTGCGCAGCGGCAGCGATCATGAGCTCTGGCGAGGCGATGATCTCCCAGCCCGCACTGTGGTGCTCGCCGAACCATGCCTCGTCGTAGTCCAGCCGGTCGAGGTGATCGATTAGTTCCAGGTCGCGTTCGAGCGCAACGGTCGGGTTCTCGCCAACGCGATGGAATGGGGCGAGGAAGATGCCAAAACGCATCCGGGCAGGGGCATACGGCACGGGGGCCTCCGAGGTGGTTGGCTTGCGCCGGAACTATACGCGATTCGCAGACCCGGAGTGCTTAGCTGGCAGCGTCTGCGCCAGGCCGTTTCAAGTAGTAGCGGTCACCCTGGACCGCGACCAGTTCCCAGCCAGCGGCGCCGAGCGCGCCGAGTGCGAGGACGGTCGGCATCTTCAGCGTTCGCCGGTCCGGGCGCTGGAGTATGGCCTGCGGTGCGACAGTCAGGCGGCAGCGAGACTTCCGGATGCGGCGCAGCACGGCGAACTCCCAGGCCGTTGAGGGGCGTGCGAACGGAGCGATCGGCGCTTCACGCAGGGGCGGGACCAGGGCTTCAAGGCCCTGACCGAGACCAGCACGGGGACGAGGCATAAAGGGGGCGCAACCTCTGAGTTTGAAGACGAACTATCCGCGTGCTCATCCCGACGTGCAATGCGTTTCCGGCTTTCCGTTTACCCCGATTTTGCACTGGCGACGCTGATGACTACCGCCGGCGGGGCCGATAGATCAGGAAGAGGACTCGTTCGCCGGGTCCGGGGGGAGTTTGCGCATGGTCAGCGTTGCCGTCGCCGGGAAAGGAATCGTCGCCAGCGACGTACGCCCCGCCCACGGGGTGGTGAGCCGCACGCGCGGACTGATGTTTCGCCGCCGTCTTGAACATGGCGAAGCCCTCGACATCCGGCCGTGTGGCTCGATCCACATGATGTTCATGCGCTTCCCGATCGATGCCGTGTTTTATGACCGCGAGAACCGGGTGACGAAGGTGGCCCAGCACCTTCGCCCATGGACCGGCATTGCGATGGGCGGCAAAGGCGCCCGTGGCGTGATCGAGATGCCAGCCGGCGCCGCGGCGAGCGTTCGCCCGGGCGATCTCCTCGAGTTCGAAGAAACAAAGCAGGGGACTTCCTGAGGGAAGTGTGTTCGCAGTTCTCCGATGCTGGTGGGGGGCTGCGGAAGTGAGGTGCGAGGATGCCGCCAGGCAAGGGGTTCTACGGTCCGAAGTACAAAGAGCGCGGCTCAAGCGATCGGCGCATGACGCCGCTCTACCTGCTTGCCGCGGTGCCGCTCCTCGCCGTGTTCGGCCTGCTCGGGAAGTGCGCGTTCGGCGGCGGCGAGGCGACCCCCGCCGATACTGATTCGGGCCAGGCCCAGGTGCAGAACGAATCCCGTCCGAAGCCCACGGAGCTGCCGAAGGTCGCGCCCACCCGTGACCCCGCGAAGAAGGTTGCCGGCGAAAACGAAGGCGCCGCGAGCATCCCGGCAGGCGCCGAAAAGCCGCCGATCAAGGAGTACCTGATCGCCGGGAGCAAGCGCTTCGAGCTGCCGCTCAACGTGCACTCCGGGGTCGAAGACTACTTCGGCAGCGCCCGCGCCGACGGCAAGGTTCACGCCGGGGTCGACTTTTCGCTGACCGGTCTGAAGAACGTCCCGGTTGAGTCCCCTTGCGAGGGCATCATCGCCGAAGTGGGGAACGACGCGGTTCTTGGCACCCACGTGATCGTCGATTGCGGCGGGAACTTCAAGGCCGTTGTGGGCTGGCTTGCCAGCACTCGCGTCGGCAACGGAAACAACGTCTCGCGCTCGACGGTCATCGGCTCCGGGGAAGATGACGGGTTCGTCCACGTTGAACTGCGCTACAAGGACGCGCCGCTCGCTCCAAAGGACTTCATGCAGATTCCTGGCAAGGAAGTCATCCCGTGGACGCCAACTCCGACGCCGACGCTGCGCCCTGACGAAACTCCGACCCCAGAACCGACCGAGACGCAGACTCCGAGCCCTACCACGCACTCCGGTGGTGGCGAAGCGACCTCGGAGCCGGCGACCGAAACGCCGCTGCCCACCGACACGCCCACGCCGGGTCCGCCGACGGCGACCCCAACGATCACACCGACGCCCACGAGGACACCGACGCCGACGAGGACGCCACGGCCGCCTCAGAGTACACCGACTCCGCTCCCGCGGGCTCAGTAGCAATTCTGCCGGGCGGCTTGCCCGCTCGGCGTCTTGCTTCCACGATCACGCGTATGGCGCTCTACGAATACCTCTGTCCATCCTGCGGCACCCGCACCGAAAAGCGGATGCCCATGTCTGATGTCCTCCAGTTGATCCCCTGCCCGAAGTGCGGCAAGCAGGCCAAGAAGACTATGGGTAACTGGGCCGTGGTTGGCGTGGCCCAGGAATCCGTTGGCGACGGTCCGGCGCCGTGGGACAGTGACGGCGGCGACGATGGCGGCGACTTCGGAGACCTCGGCGGCGGCGACCCATTCGGGGGCCACGGCCACTCCCACGGGCCGGGAGGCCATTCCCACTAAGGTGTCATCCGCATGGTTCGAAGCCGGCGATGACGTGGTGCTTCGATACATCACGCGCGCCGGCAGCCGTGTGGGGATGACGTGGCCGTTCAAGGTTGTCCACGATACTGCCGCCTCAACGGCGCTCTACATCCCCGCCGGGGCAACCTACATGCGCTGGGCGTATGGCCAGGGCGGTCAGCGAGAACTGGCTCCAGCAGAATGGCGGCGTGATGTGCTCAGGGTGATGTATCCCGGAGAGCAGTACTCTGTCTGGCTCTTCTGGGAAGGGGAGCCGCGGCGATTTACGACCTACTACATAAACTTCGAGGAGCCGTTCCGGCGCACGAAGGCCGGCTTCGATACCAACGACCATACCCTGGATATCGTGGTCCAACCCAACCTGGCGTGGCAGTGGAAGGACCGCCCGGAATTCGAGGCGCTGGCAGCGCAGGGTCAGTTCGGCGCCGAGTTTGCCGCGACCGTCGAGCAAGCCGCACAGCATGTGCTGGAACGCGTCTCCCGTCGCGAGCCGCCCTTCGACGGCAGCTGGTGCAACTGGACGCCGCCGGGCGAATGGGGTCACCCCAAGCTGCACCCGGACTGGCGCACCGAGCCAGTGATCCCCTGGAACCGCAGCGGCTGGGCCTATCCAGCCCTGGGGGTGTGAGCGCTAATCCCTCGCGAGAGCCATGGTCCGTGCGCGAGGCTTGAGGTTCGCCGGCAACGGTGTGGCGGTTGGCGTAGGTGTCGCGCCACCCGGGTAGGCCGCCTCCAGACCAGCGATGTCGTCCGCGGCCAGCGTCCGCTTCGAGGTGGCCTTTTTCAGGCTTGGGAACATAACCGCCGACGAATCCGAACTGTGACCGAGTCCTGCCGCATGCCCAAGCTCGTGGAGTACCGTTGAACCGATGTCGTAGCGGCCGGCCTCAGGGGGTTGGGCCGCGGTCCACGTGTTCAGGTCGTCGTCGAGGTGCATGTCGAACTCAACGAGCTTCGCATTCGCGCCGCCGCTGCGGCCCCAGACCGTGCATGTCTGCCCCAGTGTGGGGAACACCAGCGGTTCGAACCTGATGGTGTTGTGGCCGTCGAGGTCTATGGTATCCCCGCAGGCGCCGACCTCTCCCGCGCCAGCGCCAGCCCACGCGAAGCTAAACGTCGACGGCGTGACCGCGTTCCAGCTGGCAATGGCCTGCTGGATGAGTGCTGGCATCCCCAGGCCAGGCGGTTCGCCGGCCGCGTTGTACTCGACGGGCACCGGCATGGATTCGGCTGCCCAGCGATGCTGGTTCACCACGTATTGGGCTGAGACCGGAGCCGACTCCACATCTGTGGCTACGCTCCCATCGGGTTGAAGCGTGAACGTATACGTGACGGCGAAGTACTCGTCACTCGCAGCCTGCGCCAGCTCGGTGCCGGGCGCGCTGCCGAAGAGCAGTAGCCCGCCGGCGGCGAGGGCAGTGAGCGCCAACGCGAATATCCCACGACGGCGCTGCATGGTGACATCGTTCATCCGGGCGGTAGCGTCTCAGGTTTTCGGTAACGGTCGAAAGAAGCGGAAAGCCCGGAGTATCCGGGCTTTCCACAGGGTTTCATGTCTGCTGGCGCTGCTTACTCTCCGAACGAGAAGTCGGCGTCCTTGCAGTCCTTGTTGTTCTCGGCGATCTTCGTCAGCCGGTCCGAAGCTTCCTTGGGCGGATCCGGGAACGGCTCGCCGGTGAAGATGTCCGACTCGAGGTCGCCCTTCTTGAGGGCCGCCACCGCTTCGTTGAGCTTCTTCGATGCCTGGTCGTGCCAGTCCTTCAGGTCCTTCGGCGGCTTGGCCTTGTCGAACGCCTTGGCGAAGTCCTCGAATGGGTCGGCGAGAGCTTCAGCGGCCTTCTTGGGGTCGCTCGCATTGCCGAGGTTCGCGCTCGCCTTCTCGAGGTCCTTCGAGAACTGAGCGCCTGCCTTGCAGATATCGGCGACGAACTTTTCGTCGCTGCCGGTGCCGCCGGAGCTGGAGCTGCTGCTCCCGCCGTCATCGTCGTCGCCACCGCAGGCGCTGAACGCCATTGCGCCCAGCGCGAGTGTCGCGACACTCGCATACAAGACCAGTTTCTTAAGACTCATAGACTTTCCCTTCCCTTGTTCCCCGCGCGCGAATTGTGCGCTGCACGCCGCCTTCAGCGCCAGCGGGAAAACCATGACACGAGGGAAATCGACGCCCTGAATCCGCGAAAACAGGAGAGGCGCCCGTTTCGGGGCGCCTCTCCACAGGATTCCGAAGTGCTCGACTAGATTTCGAGCATCTGCGCGACGCGCTCGCGATGGAAGTCGCCGTCGCCCCAGAACAGTTCGGCCCGCTTCTGGCGGCGGAAGAACAGCTGGATGATGTAGTCCTTGGTGAAGCCGATACCACCGTGGATCTGCTGGCCGTGGGCCACCACGCGGCGGCTGGCATCGCTGCACCATGCCTTCGCCATCGCGGTGTCCATGTCGGCGCTGGCTTCGCCTTCGCTGGTCGCCCAGGCGGCCTTGTACATGATGAACCGCATGCCATCGACGTCGGTCACCATGTCGGCAGCCTTGTGCTGGATGGCCTGGAACGAGCCGATCGGGCGGCCGAACTGGACGCGCTCCTTGGCGTAGTTCACCGAGATCTCGAAGTCGCGCTGGGCGAGGCCGACGAGATAGGCGCATTCGAGGCAGGTGGCCTGGTTGCGCAGCGCGCGAGCCTGGTCCTCGCTCATGTCGATGACGTCGGCGGCAGCGACCTTCACATCCTTGAAGACGACCTCGGCCTGCTTGTCGCTGGCGATGGTCTTGAGGACAGTCACCGAGATGCCGGCCTGGTCGCGCGGGACGATGAAGGTGCTCAGGCGGCCATCCGGCTTCCACGCCACCACGTGCAGGTAGTCCGCGACGTGGGCGTCAGGGACGAAGAGCTTGGTGCCGTTGAGGACGAAGTCGGAACCGCTGGCGGCGGCCTTCATTTCGATGCCTTCGCGGTCCCAGCGGCCACTCGGCTCGGTGATGGCGTAGGTGTGGATGGCGGTGCCATCAGCGATCTTCGGCAGGTACTTTGCCTTCTGATCGGCGCTGCCGGCAGCGATGAGTTCCGCGGCGCAGACGGCGTTCGGGATGAACGGGCCGGGAACGAGTGCGCGGCCGAACTCTTCGACGAGCACGCAGAGGTCGAGGAAGGAGAAGCCCGCGCCGCCCTGGTCTTCAGGGATCATGAGGCCCTGCCAGCCGAGTTCGGCCATCTTCATCCAGAGAGCCGGGCTGTAGCCCTTCTCATCCTCTTCCATGGCGCGGACGTGCTCTTCCGGGCACTCCTTTTCGAGGAACTCACGGGCGGAGTTCTTCAGAAGTTCTTGTTCTTCACTGAGGCCAAGATCCATGCGTTACGTGTCCCTTTCGAGTTTGAACCGCGCTCGGGGCGCGAATGAGCCAACCCGCTTGCACGGGCCGACGGCTATGCGGGCGGGATTGTAACAGGATATTTCGCGGGGTGCGAACGACGCTCGCTTTTTCGCGTGAACATCAGTCCGCTTTCGCCGAACCCACGATGATGTCCTGGACGACCGCCGGATCCGCCAGTGTTGTCACGTCTCCGACGTTCTCCGGTTCGCCCTCGGCGATCTTGCGGAGGATGCGTCGCATGATCTTGCCCGAGCGCGTTTTGGGCAGCCCTTCGACGAACTGGATCTTGTCCGGCGTGGCGATGGGGCTGATGTCCTTGCGGACTGCATCACGAAGCGCTTTCGCCAGCTCGGGTGAACCTTTATGGCCCGCGTTCAGGAGCACGTAGGCGTAGATGCCGGTGCCCTTCACATCGTGCGGGTACCCGACGACGGCGGCTTCGGCGCAGGCTTCGTGGCCGACCAGTGCGCCTTCGATCTCCGCGGTGCCGAGACGGTGCCCGGCGACGTTGAGGACGTCGTCCACCCGGCCTGTGATCCAGTAATACCCATCCTTATCTCGGAAGCAGCCGTCCCCGGTGAAGTACTTGCCCGGGTACGTTGCGAGATAGGTGAAGAGGAAGCGCTGGTGGTCGCCGTAAACCGTGCGCATCATGCCCGGCCACGACCGCTTCATGCAGAGGCGGCCGGTGACATCGTTCCCTTCGACTTCGGCCCCGCTCTCATCCACGATGCAGGGTTCGACGCCGAAGAACGGGAGCGAGCCCGATCCGGGCTTCATCTCGGTCGCCCCGGCGAGCCCTGTGATGATGTGCCCGCCGGTCTCAGTCTGCCAGTAGGTATCGACAATGCTGCAGCGCCGCTCGCCGACGACGTTGAAATACCAGCGCCAGGCCTCCGGGTTAATTGGTTCGCCCACGCTGCCGAGCACGCGAAGGCTCGTGCGCTTGTACGGGGTGACGAACTGGTCACCCTCACGGGCAATGGCGCGGATGGCGGTCGGCGCCGTGTAGAGGATGGTGATACCGAGCCGGTCGACCATGTCCCAGTACCGCCCCGCATCCGGATACGTCGGGATGGATTCGAACATAACGCTGGTGGCGCCGTTGCCCAGCGGTCCATAGACGATGTAGCTATGGCCCGTGACCCAGCCCACATCGGCGGCGCAGCAGTAGATGTCGTCCTCGCGAAGGTCGAACACGTACTTGTGGCTGACCATGCAGTGGAGGAGGTAGCCAGCCTGGGTGTGCAGCACGCCCTTCGGCTTCCCGGTCGAACCGCTCGTGTAGAGGATGTAGAGCGGGTCCTCGCTGTCCATTGACTCCGGCGCCGCCACAGCCGGCTCGCCCGGAACGACGTCGTGCCACCAACTGTCGCGGCCTGGAGTCATTTCCACCGCACCGCCGGTGTGCCGGAAAACGATGGTGAACTCGATGCTGTGGCCAGGCTCTCGCAGCGCCTCGTCGACGTTCGCCTTGAGCGCGACCGGCCGGCCGCCTCGCTTGCCCTCGTCCTGGGTGATGATGGCGCGGCAGAGGGAGTCGTCCACGCGGTCGCGAATGGAGCGCGGGCTGAAGCCGCCGAAGATGACCGAGTGCACGGCCCCGATGCGCGCGCAGGCGAGCATCGCGACGGCCAATTCAGGGACCATGCCCATGTAGATAGCGACGCGATCGCCACGCTTGATGCCGCGCTTGCGCAAGGCGTTGGCGAGCCGGCAGACCTCCTCGTACACCTGGCGGTAGGTCATCGAGCGGACGTTTCCCGGTTCGTCGCCTTCCATCAGGAGGGCAACCTTGTCGCCTTTCGTCGCGAGGTGGCGGTCGAGGCAGTTCACGCTGACGTTGAGCTTGCCCCCGAGGAACCAGGCGATCTTCCCGGCGGGGAGGTCCTCCTCGCAGACGGTGTGGAAGGGCTCGTCCCAGGTGATGAACTGGTTCGCCATTTCGGACCAGAACCCGTCGCGATCCTCGATGCTGCGGCGGTAGAGCCGTTCGTACTCCGCCTGGGAGGCGACGAGCGCGCCCTCCCGAACTCGCGCCGGCGGCGCGTATTTCTCGTCAACTGGCAGGCCAACATCAGCCATCTCTGGTCCCTCCTGAGTCCTTCTGCCGAAGGATGGTGTGCTGTTACGGCCGCATTGTAGCGAGTGCGTCCGGAACTCTCAGGTGGGCAACCGGCCGACGAAGATGACGCCCCCGTCGGGGACTTCGCTGTG
>JBDHWA010000068.1:0-8652 GCA_039809945.1 Dehalococcoidia bacterium
GCAGCCAGCAGTGACTTTCGCCCACGGGGACATCACCCAGCGTCAGAACAGCCCTTGCTGACGCGCGGGCCTTGGCGAGAGTGGTGGCGGGTTCCGCGTGGAGGCTGCCGCGGAACTGTCCGCGCACATCGCGATCCGCTCGCTTCCGCGCGCGGTTCTCTTGGCCGGGCTGCTGCCGTCCGCGATTCCCCTGTGGTGGCGGTTCCGTTGCTGACCGCAACTCACTGTGACTCCCGTCACAGAGCTTCACAACACCCCGCCGTAGACTGGATCACATGGCCGCCAGGACGCATCGCACCACCGCCGGCGGACCGTCGGAGTTCGATTTCTTGACCACCCAGACCGCCGTCGCCGAACGCGTGCCCACACCGGCCCTCGTTTCGCGCGCCATCCTCCTCATCGATGTCCCCGGCTCGCTCCGGGTAACCCGCCAGCTTGGCGACGCGCGCGCCTACCGGGTCCTGAAGGTCCTGACCGATACCCTCAAGCAGGCCGATACGCACACCGGCCGGATCGCCAGGGAACTGGGCGACGGGTTCGTCCTGACCTTCGATTCAGTGGACCAGGCGCTCGCGCACGCGGTCACCGTGCAGGACGCGGTCACTCGTCAGGGCATTTCCGAAGTGCCCATCAAGATCCGCTGCGGCGTGCACTATGGCGACCTCATCGAGACCGAAGACGGCGTCTTCGGGGTCGCGGTCTACCTTGCCAGCCGCGTCTGCGGCCACGCCCATGGCGGCGAAATCCTCCTGACCGAAGCGGCACGCGTCGCCAGCAGCGAACTCCCGCGAGCGTTCACCGACTTCGGCCCGACGCTGCTGCCCGGCTTCGAAGAGCCGGTCCACCTCTACGAGTACCCCTGGCAGTAAGCCCGGCTCCGAACCAGTCCGGCGAGCGGCTCAGCACTGGTTCGCGATCCGCTCCTCGCTGATCCACGCCCCGTGGAAGCCGTACGGCACGCGCTGCGGCAGGGGCACCCGCGCGAGCGGCGCAGCCTCCATATTCAGCGCATCGATGACCACGAACTCGCTCCCGCCGGTGTTGCCGTCGTACACGTAGGTCACTACCCAGCCGTCGTCCTCGCTGGTTGCGCCGGGCCGCGGGACGAAGACGCCTTCGCCGCCGAAACGGTTCGGCCCGTGGAGATGGACGCGGTTCGTACCAGCCTGGAGGTCGTACTTGATGATGGCGTCGGCCTCGGGCATGCCCGAATCCCCGCCGAAGCGGGCCGCGTAGCCGAACCGCGCCTGGTAGCCCGCGAGCGCATCGTTCACACGCGGGAACTCGCTCACCTGGTCGTCGAGCTGGGTCTCCTTTACGGCGCCGGTCTTCGTGTTGAGCCGCCAGCGGAAGAGCGCCTGGTCCGAATCCTCCATGAGCTTGCGCGACTCCGGGGTCGGCGCGACGGTCGAATCGAGTGCGCCCATGTTCACGCTCGGCATGCGGCAGGCGTCGAGGACCACCTCATCGCCCTCTTCGAAAGCGTTGAGCGTGTGGAAGACGTAGCACGAAGGCGCTTCGAACCAGCGCACCTCCGAGCCCTGTCCGTGGCGTGGCAGGAGGCCGAAGCGAGCGGGCAGGTCACGGTCAAAGTAGAGCGGGCTTTCGCCCTTCATCGCCCGCTGGAGGTCGAAGACGAGCGGCAGGTCCATGAAGATCGAGTAGTGCTCGCTGACCGCGAAGTCGTGCATCATCACGCCGCGCGGGAGGTCGATCGGCGTCGTGAGCGTGATCTCGCCATTCGGGTTGACGACGGAGTACTGCAGGTACGGGACCTTCGCGCCGCCCTTGGCCATGTCGAAGCCCATCATGTTGTAGCCGAAGAACAGCATCTCGCCGGTCTTCTCGTCCACTTTGGGGTGGGCTGTGAAGGCGTGCAGGAGCCTGCCGCCGAAGTTGTACGTGCCCGCCGTTTCGAGGCCGGGGAGCCTGATGTGGTGCGGGTCGCCCGCTTCCCAGAGCGTGAAGAGGCGGCCATCGTGCCAGACCAGGGCGGTGTTGCCCGTGTTGCCGCGGCTCGGCCCGTTCGGGTTATCGAACTCGGGCGCGCCGATTCCGCTGCCCCAGAGGGCGCGGCCCGCTTCCTTCTCCTTGCGGTAGCCCCAGGTGTCGACGAAACGGTTGCGGTAGCTGACCTTCCCGTCCTTGATGCGGACGCCGTGCAACATGCCGTCGCCGCCGAACCAGTGGTAGCCCTTGATGACGTCGAACTGGGGGTTCGGGCCGGTGCGCACGAACATCCCTTCGAGCCCGGCGGGGATTTCGCCGATGACGCGGAGATTCTCGGCCTCCACCTCCTCGCGGACGGGGGCGAAGTTCCCTTCGAGGAACGGGCTCGTGACGGGGTCTGCGGCCATGACCATTGTGCGGCTCCAACGGACGGAATGGCCGGTATTGGAGCACAAAGAGAGGCGCCCACTCAAGCGGGGCGCCTCTCGCAGTCTTGCCGTTGGGTTGACCCGGGGGTCAGCCCGTCAGGGGACGCGGGCCATCCCTGTCGCCACACCGGGTTCGAAGAGCGGCTTCGCGGCCTCTTCGCTGACGGTGAAGGCCGGGCCCGGGTACATGCCGATGAACAGCACCGCGAGCACGAGCGCGACGGCCAGCCCGCCGAGCACCGGGTTCACCTTCCAGCGGGCGGTTTCGCCCACCGGTTCGTAGAGGTACATCTGGCGGATGATCATCAGGTAGTAGTAGAGGCTGATGAAGCTGTTGAGGACGGCCAGGGCGACGACCCACATCGTCTCGCTCGTGGTCGCTCCCTGGAACATGAAGAGCTTCGTTGCGAAGCCGGCGAAGAACGGCAGCCCCGCGAACGAGAAGAGCGAACAGGTGATGACGAGCGCGAGGAACGGCTGCGTCTCGGCGAGGCCCTTGAGCCCGTCGATGTCATCCCGGCCGGTCTTGTTGTAGGCGGCGGTCAGCGCGGTGAAGAAGAGCAGCGTGCTGGCCACGTAGCCGATGATGTGGATGAGCAGCCCGGAGGTGGCGTTGATGCCGCCCTGCGGGTCACCGTAGCCGATCGCCGCGATGGTGATGAGCATGTAGCCCACCTGGCCAATCGAGCTGTAGGCGATGAGCCGCTTGAGGTTCTTTTGCTGGATGGCGATGAGGTTGCCCATCGTCATCGTCAGCGCGGCAAGGACCATCACGGCCCAGCGCCATTCGGCCGCATCGACCACGATGGCGGCGCTGAAGAGGCGGAGGATAAGGGCGAACCCGGCCGCCTTCGAAAGCGTCGAAAGGAAAGCGGTGACCGGCATCGGCGCGCCTTCGTAGGCGTCCGGCGCCCACATGTGGAACGGCGCCGCCGAAACCTTGAAGCCGACCCCGGCGAGGATGAGCATGAAGCCCACGATGACCGCCGGGTCTGTGCCCGATTCGCGGCCGGAGAGGGCTTCGGCAATGCCGGCGTACGTGGTCGAACCGGTCACGCCGTAAATCAGGCTCATGCCGTAGAGGAACATCGCGCTCGAAAACGCCCCGAGGAGGATGTACTTCAGGCTTGCTTCGCTGCTGAGGTTATCCCGCTTCAGGTAGCCGACGAGGATGTAGAGCGTGAAGCTCAGTAATTCGAGCGAGATGTAGGCCGTGATCAGTTCGGTTGCGGCGGCCATGTACACCATGCCGCAGCCGCCCACGAGCATCAGCCCGTAGTACTCGGAAGCCGTCTTCGTACGGTCGCGCATGTAGTGTGCCGACATCAGGGCGACGACGAAGACAATCCCGGCCGCCAGCAGGCGGAAGTACGTCGTGAAGTCGTCGCTGGCGATGAGGCCCTGGAAACTGTTCGCGTCCTTGCCGATGAAAAAGAGGCCGGCGACAAACCAGGCCACCGCGGCGAGGGCCGTCAGGTAAGCCAGCCCGTCCTTGCGCAGCTTCGGCATGAACAGTTCGAGACCGATGATGCCGACTGCCGAACCGGCCGCGATGTATTCGGGGATGAAAATCGTGTAGTCGCGCATTTAGCTGGTCACCCCCGGAAGCAGCGTGACTGCCGAACTGATGCGGTCAGTGAACGGCGCCCACCAGACGCCCATCATCACGATGGAGGCGATGAGCATGCCGCCGGACAGGCGTTCGAGCGCGGTCAGGTCCTTTAAGTCGGACCAGCGCGGACTCATTGGTCCGAAGAAGACGATGGCGAACAGGCGGAGCATGTAGCCAGCGGCAAGCGCGGCGGCGAAGATCGCCATGCCGCCGAACACCGGGTAGGTCTTGAACGTGCCGACGAAGATGTGGAACTCGGCCGTGAACCCGGAGAAGCCCGGGAGACCGACGTTCGCGAGGCCGGCAATGGTGTAGAAGATGACCCAGAGCGGCATGACGCGGGTGACGCCGCCGAAGTCCTTCATGTCGCGCGTGTGCGCCTGGTCGTAAATCGCGCCAATCATGAGGAAGACGAGAGCCGTCATCACCCCGTGGGAGAACATCTGGAGGACGGCGCCGGTGATCCCGATCTGGTTCATCGTCGCCAGGCCCATGAGCACGTAGCCCATGTGCGAAACCGACGAGTAACCCGAAATCAGCTTCATGTCGCGCTGGGTGAGCGCGGCCGTTGCGCCGTAAACCGCGCCGATGACGCCGAGGACCATCAGGCCCGGCATCCAGAAGGCCGCGCCTTCCGGCATCAGCTGGATGCCGAGGCGGATGATGCCGAACGCGCCGAGCTTCATCAGCACGCCCGCGTGGACCATCGAGACCGCCGTCGGCGCCGACATGTGGCCGTCAGGCGACCATGTGTGGAATGGCCAGAGCGCAGCGAGGACGCCACAGCCGATGACCATCATCGGGAAGAAGGTCTTCTGGAAGGTGGGGCTCAGCGTGCCGTCCTGGCCGGCCGCCCAGAGTTTTGGCAGGTCGAACGTGCCGAGGTTGGCCTCGTGGAAGGTGGCGAAGACGCCAATCCAGATGAGCACCGACCCGCCGACCAGCATCAGCGTGAGCTTTGCCGCGCCGTACTCCTTCCGGGTCGAACCCCAGACGCCGATGAGCAGGTAGAGCGGCATAACCGCGAGTTCGTAGAAGAAGAAGAAGAAGAAGAGGTCGTACGAGAAGAACGTCCCGAACACTCCGGCAAGGAGCGCCCAGTAGAGGATGTAGAAGTCCTTGTTCCGGTACTCGATCTTCCAGCTGGCGATGGCGCCGGCGAAGGCGACCACGCCGGTCAGCAGCGCCATCGTCGACGAGATGCCGTCGACGGCGAGGTAGAGCGTGACGCCATCCTTGCCAAGGAAGGCGGTGTTCTCCACCCACACCCAGCGCAGGGTCATCTGCGTGTGGCTGCCATCCACCTGGTAGGCGGCGAAAATGTAGATGCTGAGTCCGCACACAATCGCGCCGGTGACGGCGGAGATGTAGCGCACCCACATCTTCTGGGTCCCCGGCACGAGGACGAGGAGGAATGCCGCGACAAGCGGCACCGCCATCGTGGCGAGGACGACGTAGCCCTGGCCCTCATCGAAGGTCATCGATTAGCCCCTCACCACCAGGCCGGCCACGGCAAGCCCGGCCACGCCAATGGCAATCGCCATCGCGTAGTTGGGCACCCGGCCAGTCTGCAGATATTTCAGGACGCCGCCTGCGAACCCGGTCGCCTGGGCTGACCCATCGACGCCGGTGTCGTTCACCACGTAGCGGTCGAACCAGGCGACCACGTAGCTGAAGCCGAGCACACCACGGTCGATCGCGGCCTGGTACAGCTCGTCGAAGTAGAACTTCTTCTTGATCATGTCGTAGAGGCCGGGGCTCCACTCGGCGAGCGCAGTCGAGCGCCGGGTCGAGTTGCCCCAGTACATCCAGGCGGCCGCCCAGATGCCAACCGTCGCCATCGCGATGGAGCCGGCGGCGAAGCCCCAGTCCATCTCGTAGCGGTGCGGCCCGTGGTGTTCGAGGAAGATGAACTCCGTGATGCCGCCGGGGAAGCCCAGCGCCTTGCCGACGCCGTGGAACACGATGAACCCGGAGACCGCGGCGAGGATGCCGAGGAAGATCAGCGGGCCGGTCATGATGAAGCCAGACTCGTGCGTGTGTTCGTACACGTGCTCGTCCATTGGCTTGCCCATGAACGTGCGAATGAAGAGCCGGGTGGTGTAGAAGGCGGTCATCACCGCGGCCAGGCCCAGGAGCATGACGGCCCAGCCGCCCCAGTGCTCACTGAGGGCCACGAAGATCTCGTCCTTCGACCAGAAGCCCGCGAACGGGATAACGCCGGCGAGGGCGAGCGAACCCACGAGGAAGGTGGTGCCGGTAATCGGCATCTTCTTCCAGAGGCCGCCGAGCTTGTCCATCTCCTGGTTGTGGTGCGTCGCGTGGATGACCGAACCGCTGCCGAGGAAGAGGAGCGCCTTGAAGAAGGCGTGCGTGGCGAGGTGGAACATTGCCACCGAGGGGTTCCCCGCGCCGAGGGCGACGAACATGAACCCGAGCTGACCAACCGTCGAGTAGGCAAGCACCTTCTTGATATCTGTCTGGGCCAGGGCGATGAAGCCGGTCAGGAGCGCCGTGGTCAGGCCAACGATCGTCACCACCAGCAGCGCGCCATCGGCGACGGCGAAGACGGGCAGGAGGCGGGCCGTCAGGTAGACACCTGCGACAACCATGGTTGCCGCGTGGATGAGTGCGGAGACCGGCGTCGGACCCTCCATGGCGTCTGGCAGCCAGACGTGGAACGGCACCTGGGCGCTCTTGCCCATGCAGCCGAGGAAGATGGCCATGATGGCGATGAACAGGTAGGTCTGCCCGATTTCGCCCGCTTCGGCCGCGTGGATGATCTCCTGGATGTTGAACGTCCCGGTGGCCTTGAAGAGCAGGATGATGCCGATGAGGAGGCCGACGTCGCCGACGCGGGTGGTGATGAACGCTTTCTTCGCGGCCTCGGTGGCCGAACGCTTCTCCCAGTAGAAGCCGATAAGCAGGAAGGAACAGACGCCAACCAGCTCCCACGAGATGTAAACGAGCAGCAGGTTGTCGGCCATCACCAGCATCAGCATCGATGCGGCGAACATCTGGAGGATGGCGAAGAACCAGTAGTACCGCGGCTCACCCTTCATGTAGCCGATGGAGAAGATGTTCACCATCAGGGCGACGGTGGTCACCACGCCGAACATCGTGATCGTGATCGGGTCGATATAGATGCCCATCCGGAGGTGGAAATCGCCGATGTTCGACCATTCGATGCTGTTGACGACGGGGCCGACCTTGCCCGGCGTGTCGAGGAAGTCGGCCAGCACGAAGAAGAAGAGAACGAAGCTCGTGCCGATCGAGATCACACCGAAGTAGTCGCCGCCGCGCGGCAGCGGCCGCCCGAAGAACGACAGCAGGAGGAAGAATCCCGCCGGGATAGCGGCGAGCAGCCAGGCTTGTTCAGCACCCATGAGTTGTTCTGGCCCCTTCTACCACTTGAGGATGGCCGCCTCGTCCACATTGGATGTGGCACGGTTGCGGAACAGGCGGATGACGATGGCCAGGGCAAGGCCAACTTCAGCCGCGGCGACGGTGATGATGAACACGGCGAAAATCGCGCCGGTGATCTTGCCCGGGTCCAGGTAGGCGGCAAAGGCGATGAAGTTCAGGCTCACCGCGTTCAGCATCAGTTCGATGGCCATCAGGACGAGGACGGCATTGCGCCGCGCCAGCACGCCATAGACGCCGAGTGCGAAGACGATGGCGCTGAGGACGAGGTAATTCTCGAGCGGGACCATTACTCGCCCTCCTCCTGCCGAGCGAGGATGATCGCCCCGACCAGGGCTACCAGCAACAGCGCCGAAGCGATGACGAAGGGCGCCCCGAAGTCGGCGAACAGCCGCTCAGAGATTGTTTCGATACCGATATTTGTCGGGCTATCGGGAATGCCGCCGGGGCGCCAGTCGGTGCCCGCGGCCACGCCGATGAGCACGGCCATCAGCCCGCCGCCCACAAGGAGCGCGAACGGCAGCTGCGGGCCGTTCACCGCGTCCGGCGTCCCCCGGGCGTCGCTCCGGGTGAGCATGAGGGCGAGCAGGATGAGCACGGTGACCGCGCCGCCGTAGATGAGGAACTGCACGAGCGCGAGGAACTCGACCGTGAGGAAGAGGTACATCGCGCCGACGCCGGCGAGGCTGCCGATGAGGAAGATCGCCGAGTGCAGCACCGACCGTGAGAACACGGTTCCTGCGGAGAAGGCGACGATCGCCGCCGCGAAGATCCACCAGAGGACTTCAGTCGCCATCAGCCAGCACCTGCCGGGAGTTTGCCGTTGAGTTCCTTGATCGTCGCGAGGACGTCATCGGGGATGGCCTGGCCGGCAGCCACGGCTTCGGCGGCCTTCCGTTCGGCGCGCATCCGGCGTGCGCGCACCTTTTCGTACGAGTTCGGGTCGCCCTTGGGGCCCGTGCCATAGCCCGGCGGAGGCACCCAGCCGTCCGCATCGGGGGCAACGCCGCCCGCAGCGGGCGCAGCGCCACCGCCGCCTCCACTGCTGCCGCCAAGCTTCTCCCAGATCGTGCCGTTGGGCGCGAGGTCGCTCCCCAGGTCGTACAGCGTCTGGGCGATGTCATCCGGGATCGGTTCGCCGGCCTCGGTCAGTTCCTTGAACTTCCGCTCGGCGCGCATACGGCGGGCGCGAACCTTCTCGGCGCTGTTCGGGTCGCCCTTCGGGCCATCGCCGACGCC
>JBDHWA010000069.1:0-8609 GCA_039809945.1 Dehalococcoidia bacterium
GAGCCGGCGAAGATCTGGACATTGTGCGGCGGAGAGGTGTCCTGGTTATCGAAGATAAGCGTGATCTTCGTGTTCGGGGGCGCCGTAATCGTGGTCCCGGTGGTGAACTTCGTGCCCTTGGCCGTGATGACGTTGCCAGCCGGCGCCGCAGGTCCAGACGGGCCTTCGCCGCCACCGGCCACGGCCTTATCGCTGCCGAACATGTTCAGGCCCGCGCCGACCATGAAGCCGCCGACGATGAGCGCGCCGAACGTCGCGACCATCGGCCCGAGTCCGAAGGTAAACGAGGTGTCCTTGGTGTCGCGGACGACTTCCATGTCGAACACCTGGACCGAGCCGGGGACCACCTGGTCTGGCGTTTGCGAGAGGATTTCGAGCGTCGTCTTGCGGGTTTGCTCGTAGGTGGCGAGGCCTTCGCGGTCGGCCCACGTGGTCTCGACGAGCACCTGCGACGGGCCTGTCTCGGCCGGCGAGACGATAACCCGCAGATCCTGGAACCCGTCGAGGTCGCGCAGCGTGCTATCGCGCGATTCGAGCTGGCTGATGATGCCGTCGTCCTGCCGGGAGGCGACGTACCCGCCCTCAGGGATGGCGAAGGTGACGACCTGGGTGTAGCGCGCGTTGCGCGGCTTGCTGTGGTCGCCTTCTTCGGCCTTCTTCTTCATGCGGCCGTCTTCGTACGCCCAGCCTGCGGTCGCGAAGAGCGTAATCGCCGCTGCTGCACCGAGCAGGGGGCCGGCCCAGTCATTCGTCCGGTCCCGCGAATAGAAGATGAGGGCTGCGCCCAGCACGAAGGCCGCAAACCCTACGACCAGGGGCCAGATGCTCGGATCTGGAAGGTGGATATCGTGCTGTTCGCCGTGTTCGCTTACTGGATGGTCCATCGAGCTTTCAGTCTCCCGGGGGCTGAGCCTACGCGCTAAAAGATGTAGAGGGTAGTGAAGAGGGCCAGCCAGATCACATCGACGAAGTGCCAGTAGAAGGAACACGCCTCTACGCCTTCGTGCCGCTGTGCTGAGAACTGCCCTCCGAACGAGCGCACGAGTATGACCATCATGAAGATGATGCCCCCGGCCACGTGTGCGCCATGGAACCCGGTCAACGTGTAGAACGTTGTCCCGTAGATGGTGTCGCCAGACTTAAACGGCAGCTGGCTGTAGTCGTACATCTGGGCCGTGATGAACGCGAGGCCCAGGACGATGGAGATGAACAGCCAGCGGATGAGCGCCGACCGGTCACCTTTCTGAATTGCCCACACCGCCAACTGCATGGTCACCGAGCTAAGGACGAGGACACAGGTTGCGATGAAGGGCAGTGCGAACTCGAGGTGAAGTTCGACTCCACGGGCTTCCTGGGCTGGGCTCAGGGCCGGCGGCCACTGCGGCGAATCCGCCCGGGCGATGAAGTAGGCGGCGAAGAGGCCACCGAAGAACATCACCTCGGAGGCGAGGAACAGGATGAAGCCGAGCATTCCATTGCTCAGTTCCTGTTTCTGCTGTGTGCCGGCGTGTGCGGTCATCGAGTTGCTCCTGGAAGTGTCTGCGGTCGAACCCGTTATGGACTAGTGGGCTGTCTTGCCGTGCCGAATGTCGAAGAGCGGCCGCTCCGAGTGGACCTCGGGCAGGTCATCGAAGTTGTGCACCGGCGGCGGCGAGGAGGTCCACCACTCCAGGGTGTTCGCCTCCCACGGGTCGTTCGGCTGGTCCTTGGGGTGCATGAACGCCTTCACGACGGCCGTGATGAACGGGATCATCGAGACGGCGATCAGGAACGCGCCAATCGTCGAGATCGTGTTCAGCGTCTGCCAGCCGAGGTCGTTGTTGTAGGTCGCGATGCGGCGAGGCATGCCTTCGAGGCCGAGCAGGTGCATCGGGAAGAAGGCGAGGTTGAAGCCGATGAACATCAGGGCGAAGTGAATCTGCCCCAGCCGTTCGTTGAGACGTCTGCCCCAGATCTTCGGGAACCAGAAGTAGAGGCCCGAGAACACTGCGAAGACGGAGCCGCCGAAGAGCACGTAGTGGATGTGCGCGACCACGAAGTAGGTGTCGTGGAGGGCGAAGTCGACGGGCACGGCAGCGCTGTAGGCGCCGTTGATGCCGCCGATGAGGAACATGCTGAGGAAGCCGAGTGAGAACAGCATCGGCGCTTCGAAGGTGATCTGGCCGCGCCAGATGGTGCCGAGCCAGTTGAACATCTTCACGCCCGTCGGGACGCCAATCATGCCGGTCATGAGGGCAAACCAGGGCTTGAGGACGGCGCCGGTGGTGAACATGTGGTGCGCCCACACGCTGAACCCGAGGCCGCCGATACCCATCGTAGCGAAGACGAACGCCTTGTAGCCGAAGAGCGGCTTGCGCGAGAACACGGGCAGGACTTCGGACACGATGCCCATGCCCGGGAGAATCATGATGTACACGGCCGGATGCGAATAGAACCAGAAGATGTTCTGCCAGAGGATCGCATTGCCGCCGCGGTTCGGGTCGAAGAACGCGCCGCCGAAGTTGCGGTCGATGAAGAGCATGACGAGCGACGAGGCGAGGACTGGAGTCGCAAGGAGCTGGAGAACGGCCGTGACGAGGACGGTCCAGCAGAAGATTGGCATGCGGAACATGGTCATGCCGGGGGCGCGCATCCGGAACATGGTGACCAGGAAGTTTGCCGCGCCGATGGTGGAGGAGATGCCGAGGAGGATGACGGCAACGATCCAGAGGTCCATGCCGATGCCCGAGTTCTGGGCGAGCGGGCTATAGGCGGTCCAGCCCGCATCGGCCGAGCCGCCGAAGAGGAACCCGGAGAACATCAGGACGCCCGCGGGCGGGAAGAGCCAGTAGGACATCGCGTTGATGCGCGGGAACGCCATGTCGAGCGCGCCAATCTGGAGCGGGACGAGGTAGTTACCGAAGCCCGCCCAGATGGGGATGATGAACAGGAAGAGCATCGCCGAGGCGTGCATCGTGAAGATCTGGTTGTACTGGTCGTGGTTGACGAAGGTGTTGTCGGCCACGGCCAGCTGCGTGCGCACGAGGAGCGCCAGCACGCCCCCAACGCCGAAGAAGAAGATGGACGTGTAGAGGTACAGGATGCCGAGCTTCTTGTGGTCGACGGTCATCAGCCAGTCGAGCACCGCCGGGCGCTGATACGTCTGCGGTCGAGGGATAACGATGCTGGTCATTGTTTCCTCCCGGGCCAGGGGCCCATGAGCGTGCGTATCCGGGCGGCTTCGCCCGGTGGCCGGCGAAGAACGCTACTGTGTCTTCTGGACGGACGGCTGGGTCGGCTTCTGCTCGGAGACCCACTTATCGAAGTCCTCACGGGAGACGACCTTGAGCTTGAAGCGCATCAAGGAGTGGTCCAGTCCGCACAGTTCGGCGCATTGGGCGTGGAATTCGCCAAGTTCACGGGCAGTCACAACGAAGCGGTTGTCGCGGCCGGGAACCACGTCGAGCTTGTAGAGGAAGTCCCGGACATAGAAGGAGTGGATAACGTCGTTCGAAGAGAGCGCGAATTCGACAGGTTCGTTTGCCGGGATGACGAGTGTCGGTTCCTGGGCGGCGGTGCCGAGAATCTCGATCTGGCCCGTCGCGTTCCGATCGGCGGTCTTCGTACCAAGGTCGTTGAGGTCGTATGTGAAGCCCCACTGGAACTGGAAGCCCTGGACGTGAACCGTCAGGTCGTTCGGGTCAGCCTTGTTCTCAACCTCGCGCAGGACGATGAACGAGTAGGTGAAGACGGAGGTGGTGATAAGAACCGGGATTGCGGTCCAGACGATTTCGAGCAGGGTGCTGCCGTGGGTCTGGGTGGGAAGCCCGTCCCCGCGCTTCCGGTAGCGGAAGATGGCCCAGATGATACCGCCTTCGACAATGATGAAGACCACGATCGCGATGGCGGTCACGAACAGGTAGAGGTCGTGCATCTTGTGGGCTTCGTCGGTGATGCCCGGGGGTTGCACGGTCTGCGCTGAGGCTCCGCTGAGTGTCGCAATCGCCAGCATGGCAACGGCGAGGAAGACGAGAATCCGGCGGCTGTGCCGCAGTACGACTGTTGAACGCATCCCTCTGGCCCTCTCCCGACCCGTGCTTCGGACGCGCTTTTGAGCGCGCAAAGACCCGGTTGTGAACGGCGTCGCAATCGGAGTTATAGGGCGGGGTCTGCCGGGTGTCAAGGAAGCGGAAAGCCCGCCTATCAGATTCAGCAATGTCCGATTGGCCCCTTCCATCCGGTCCGGATGGGCCGTCTTTCCCGGCCATCGCCGCGGCAGCCCTTCCGTGCGAGACTTGTGGGCGTGACCCCTTCCCGTTGGCTTTCTCCGGGCGCTCACCGGCGGACACTCGCAAGCCTTGCCGCGCTCTTCATCGCGCTGGTTCCAACAGCGGCGCTCGCCCACGGGACTGACGCCCCGAAGCCATCGGTCTCCGCACTCCTCACACGCTGGGAGTTCGACCCGGTCTTCATCCTCTTCGCTGGCGGGGCGACCTGGTGGTATGTCGCGACGGCCCGGGCCGTTTCGCGAGCCCATCCGTCGGCCCCGTGGCCCCGAAAGCGTCTCGCCTTCTTCCTTTCTGGCATTGGCGTGATGGCGTTTGCGGTGACGTCGCCGCTCTTCAGCTATGACGGAGTGCTGTTCACGGTCCACATGTGGCAGCACATCCTGCTCATGATGGTGGCCGCGCCGCTGTTGCTGCTCGGGACGCCTATCACGCTCCTGATGAGGTCCGTCAGCCCCGAGACACGGCGAAACGTCATCCTGCCGGTCCTCCACAGCCGGGTCGTGCGTGCACTGACGTTTCCGGTAGTGGCCTGGCTCCTGTTCGCCGGGACAATGTGGGGATCCCACTACTCACCGCTCTTCAACGCAGCGCTCGAACACGAGTGGCTCCACTGGCTCGAACACGTGTTGTACGTGACGGTTGCCCTGATGTTCTGGTGGCAGGTTATCGGGCTGGACCCGACGCCGTGGCGCATGGCCCACCCGATCCGGATGCTCTACGTGTTCCTCCAGATGCCGCAGAACTCGTTCCTGGCCCTGTCTATCTACGGGGCGGACCGTGTGCTCTACACCCACTACGCGACGACCCAGCGAACCTGGGGGCCGACTCCGCTGGCCGACCAGCAGCTCGCCGGCATCACGATGTGGGTGATTGGCGACATCCTCTTCCTGGCAGCGGTTGGCTTTGTGGTGGCTGCATGGGTCAAGCACGAAGAACTCGAGGCCAAGCGCCAGGACCGGGCACGCGAGCGCGAGAAAGCCGCGGCCACTGGCGGCACCGGCTAGGTCGAAGCCGGGGAGGCGAGGGTGCTTAGCCGAGAAGAGCGGCGTCGAGGCCCATTGCCACGAAGATGAGCGCCAGATACAGCAGCGAGTACTTGTAGAGCCGGATTGGCGGTGTTGTCGCCGGCCTCCGGAAGAGCTGGTAGGCGTACCAGACGAAGAGCAGCCCCGTTACGATGGCGGTTCCGTAGTAGATCCAGCCAAGGTCAGCAGCCGGCCCGAGGGCGAGGGTAATCGGGACGAGGAGCGCGCTGTAGACGAGGATCTGGAGCCGTGTGTAGGCATCGCCGTTGGTGACCGGCAGCATCGGCACGCCGGCCTCCGCGTAATCGCCTTCGATGCGCAGGGCCAGCGCCCAGAAATGCGGTGGCGTCCAGAAGAAGATGATCGCGAACATGACGATGGCGGCGAAGGAAACGTCGCCGGTCACGGCGGCCCACCCGGCCAGCGGCGGGAAGGCCCCGGCGGCGCCGCCGATAACGATGTTCTGCGGCGTGCGGCGCTTCAGCCACATCGTGTAGATGAAGACGTAGAAGAGGAGGCCGGCGAGGGAGAACACCGCAGCTGCCAGCGTTGTGGTCGCCCACATGAAGAGGAAGGCCACCACTCCCAGTGTTATGCCGAAGGCGAGGCCATGGGCCGGTTCGATCTCACCGGTGACCAGCGGCCGCCGCTGTGTCCGCCGCATGACCGCATCGATGTCGCGGTCGTACCAGCAATTGATGGTGTTCGCGCCCCCGGCGGAGAGCGTGCCGCCGATGACGGTCGCGAGCACCAGCCACGTTGAGGGCCAGCCACGCTGGGCGACGACCATTGCCGGGACGGTCGTGACGAGCAGGAGCGAGATGATGCGCGGCTTCGTCAGCGAGACGTAGTTGCGGACCGTTGCGGCAAAATCGGACCGGGCAAACGTCATGGCTTCGCTGGTCACACAACTGCCCCGGCTTTCTGGAGTGGCTTCGAATGCGCGGCGATGGCCGGCGCATAGAACGACAACGCGATTGCTCCTGAAAGCGTAAACCAAATCAGGGCCGCTATCACCGTGTGCGAAATGGTCAGCGCGTCAGGGAAGGTGTACCAGACGTTCAGGGCGCCGACGGTCACCTGGACCACGTAGAGCGCGCCGACGGCCATTGCCACAGGTCCGGCCCAGCGCACCGCGTCCCGCTGCTTCCAGGCGGTCAGGACGAGCGGCACGATGAGGAAGACGAAGGCGCCCGCCAGGTAACGATGAACCATGTGGACGACTTCGTGTTCCTCCGCGGCGGGGAGCACGGAGCCATTGCAGAGCGGCCAACCGGAACAGGCCGTTGCTGCGCCGCTTTCGGTCATGTACCCGCCAATCCAGAGCACAGCCGCCATCCAGACGATGGCGACCAGTGCAAGGCGGCCGATTGGCCGAGCAGCCACGCGCATCGCAGGTGAGTCGGTTCGGCGCGGGTCTTCAACGAACATCGCGACGGCAACAGCGACCTCGCAGGAGAGGACCAGCATTGCCGTCAACAGGTGGGTGGCGACGACCTCCGGCGGGAGTTCGCGAACAACCGTGAGCGCGCCGAGCAGCCCCTGAATGCCAACGAGCGGCACAGTGAGGGTCGCGAGCCAGACGAGGAACGGGACGTGCCGGTAGAACTTCCACGCACAGATGGCGACACCGATGACCATGAAGCCAACAAGCATCGCGACGAAGCGGTGGGAGAATTCGATGATGGCATGCTTATGGGCAGGTGGAACCGCGCCGCCGTGGCACGTCGGCCAATCGGGGCAACCGAGGCCCGACCCTGTGGCGCGCACGAGCACACCGACGGCGACAAGCACAAGGGTGGCCAATGCGGTGGCAACCGCGAGACGCTGAGCGAAAGTCATGTGACGCTTCGTGGCCTTTCTGGCGCTCGCGCCAGCTGGTGCTCTGCTCAGTCCGGGCGTCCCCACCCGGCTTCAGTAGTGACAGGTTGCCGCGAGGCGCACGGTCACGCAAGGAAACCGCTGCTTCGGGAAAGGCGGCTAGAAGCCCTGGGTGCCGTCCAGCCAGCGCAGGCCGTCGACCAGTACGCCGCCTACCGCCAACTCCCAGTGGAGGTGGGGGCCTGTCGAGAGGCCGGTTGAACCGACGAGGCCGAGGACATCGCCCCGGTGCACCACATCGCCAACGGTGACGCGCAGGGCGGACTGGTGCCCGTAACAGGAGAAAATGCCGCTACCGTGGTCGAGGACCACGAGGTTGCCCCGGTTCTTCGTTCGTTCGGCGAGTACAACGAGGCCGTTGTTGGTTGCGTGAATCTCGGTCCCGGCAGGCGCTCCGATGTCGGTACCGCCGTGATGACCGCCTCGGGGGCCACCGTTGTACGACCGTTCTTCGCCGAAGTATCCGCTGATGAACACATCCCCGCCGAGGGTGAGCGGCAGGATCCACGGCATGTCCCAGCGCCGCTCGGAAACCCCGGCGTACAGTTCGTTCAGGCGAGGTTGCTCGTCGACAAGCGGTGGATCCTCCTCGGGCGGAGGCGGCTCGTTCGGGTCCGGCGGAGGAATGATGACTTCGTCGAACGTCCACTGTGTTTCGCGGACGGACAGGGTGTAGCTGTAGTTTAGTGGTTCATTGAGTGTGCCGTTGAGGTGCACTGTCAGCGTTGTCGGGCCTGCCGGGTCCAGGGCGCCGATGCCGACGAACCCCGCGAGACCTTCGGGCCCCGGGCTAAGCAGATAGTTCCGCCCGAATACTTCGGCAATGCCGCTGAGCGCGTTCGTGGCAGTCACGAGGAGCGCACCGCCCTGGTACGGGTTCGTCAGTGAGATGCGAACGTCCGGGAAGGCGCCGTCCTGGGCAATTCCTGCGCCGACGATTCGATAAGGGAGGTCAGGAAGCGGCTCTGGCTCTTCGGCCTGGCCAACCTTCGTTGGCAGTTGCCCACGGCCGAGGGCAAGCGCGACTGCGCCGCACGTTGCGCCAGTCAGGAACCTGCGCCGGCTGAGCATGGCCCAAACGTAGCCCGCTGAGCCGTCCCAGTCACCCCCGGCGTGTAAAAAGGATTCAGACGCCCCGCAGCGACCGCCGGGCCGCGTCTCGAGCGGCATCCACGACTGCGAGCGCGCGGGCCGGGTCCGGGATGCCGTCGAGGATGAAGTTTGGGACCTCGCCGGCAGTCTGGCACTGGACGTCGCCGAAGTTAAGCATCGTGTTCAGGACACCGCTCTTCACTACCCGGATGTCCTCGACGTCGACGAGGTCTGCGGATGCCATCTGGTGGTGAAACCAGTGCCGCTTGTAGGAGTCGACAAGCCGCTGATTCGTCACCGCCCAGATGTCGTGCTGGTACCGGTACCAGTGGAAGTAGGCCCG
>JBDHWA010000070.1:0-8500 GCA_039809945.1 Dehalococcoidia bacterium
AGACCACTCTTCACAGGATTCGGGTCCGGCCCGGGACGTCAGGAAGCACAAGGTTCTCATCATCGGCGGCGGCAACGCCGGGATCAGCGTCGCTGCGCAGCTGAGGCGGAAGCTGAAGGGGCTCGACGTCGCCATCATCGAGCCCTCGGAAAAGCACTACTACCAGCCGCTCTGGACCCTCGTCGGCGGCGGTGTGTTCCGCAAGCAGGTGAGCGAACGGCCGCAGGCGTCTGTTATCCCGAAAGGGGCGACCTGGATCCAGGACGCGGTGACTGAGATTCGGCCCGAAGAGAACACGGTGGTCACTGCACGTGGCGAGAGCATCGGGTACGACTACCTCGTCGTTGCCCCGGGCATACAGATCAATTGGGGGCTGGTGGAAGGACTCGAAGCCACGCTCGGCAAGAACGGGGTCTGCAGCAACTACAGCTACGACCTCGTTGATAAGACATGGGAGTTCATCGACGGCTTCAAGGGCGGAACGGCCCTCTTCACCCAGCCGGCGACGCCCATCAAGTGCGGCGGAGCACCGCAGAAGATCGCATATCTCGCAGACGACACCTTCCGGAAGCATGGGGTTCGGGCCGAGACGAAGCTGCTCTTCATGTCTGGCCAGCCCAGCATCTTCGCCGTCGAAAAGTACGCCAACACGCTTCGCAAGGTCATCGAACGGAAGGAGATCGAAGCACGGTTCCGCGAGAGCCTGGTCAAAGTCGATGGCGAAACGCGCGAGGCCACATTCCAGAACCTCGACAGCGGAGAGCGAACCGTCATCCACTACGACCTCCTCCACGTCGTCCCGCCGATGAGCGCACCCGACTTTATCCGGAACGGGCCGCTTGCCAATGCGGACGGCTGGGTGGACGTCGACCGCGAGACGCTTCGACACACGCGCTACCCGAACATCTACGCACTGGGTGACGCCAGTTCGCTGCCCACGAGCAAAACAGGCGCGGCGGTCCGCAAGCAGGCGCCTGTACTGGTAAAGAACCTGGTGGCTGCGATCCTGGGGAGTGCAGGGGACGCGAAGTACGACGGGTACACGGCATGCCCGCTGGTAACCGGCTACGGCCGCCTCGTCATGGCCGAGTTCGACTACAACAACCAGCCGAAAGAAACGTTCCCGTTCGACCAATCGAAGGAACGATGGTCGATGTACCAGTTCAAGGCCCGCATCCTTCCGAAGATGTACTGGTGGGGAATTCTCAAGGGCCGGATGTAGCTGGCCAGCCGGGCCGAGTTGCCGTGATCGGATTGGTGGGCCCACCGGGATTCGAACCCAGGACCGACCGGTTATGAGCCGGCTGCTCTCACCACTGAGCTATGGGCCCCCGCGAGGAGTATACCGGCCGCGCGGCGACTAAAGCCCGCGCGGCAAGAGAAGAAGCCGGGATTGCTCCCGGCTTCTGTTTGTCGATTTCGCTTGTGAGCGAAGGTTTACCAGCGCCGGCCCTTGCCGCCGCCGCGTTCACGGTTGCGGTCGTTCCAGCCGCCACGGCCACCGCCGCCGCCACGGCCACCTTCGAAGCCGCCGCCGAATCCGCCGAAGTCGCTCGCGCCGCGGTCTCGCGAACCGCCGCCGAAGCCACCACCGGACCGGCCGCCGCCAAAGCCGCCGCCGAAGCCACCACCGCTGGATCGCCCGCCGCCTGCACCGAGGGTGCGTGGCTGGGGCTGGAAGCAGTCACTGCAGTACACCGGGCGGTCGCCGCGCGGTTCGAAGGGAACCTTCGCGTCTTTGCCACACGATGCACAGGTCGCATCAAAGAGTTGCCGAGGGGGTCGTCGATCGCCTCCGCCGAACCCGCCTGCTTCGCCGTTCTGTTGCTTCTTTAGCCGGCGGCAGTTCGGACAGCGCCGGGGTTCCCGCGTAAATCCTTTCGAAGCGTGGAACTCCTGTTCACCCGCGGTGAACGTGAACGACTCGCCGCAATCGCTGCAGACGAGCGTCTTGTCGGTGTAAGACACCCGATAGACCTCCTGGACTCAACCAAACCTAGAATTTTCTGGGACCTACGGGCCAATCGGGCGCCGACAGAATGACCTAGCCTCTCCGTAGAGGCCGATGGAACGCGGGTACCTGCCATCAGAGTACATGTGCGGAATCTGCTTGTCATCAATCTGATGCAAATGAGGTCCCGAATCGGCCCTTTTCGCGGAGGCGATGTGTATACTGGGGCGAGCCGTTCCTGCAGACGCCAGCCCGGGCCCAACGGTCCCCTTGCCGGGGAAGTCGCGGAAGCTGACGAAACGGCAGAGCCGGGCGCTCGCCCGGAAAGGGCCCAAGTACCGCCACGTATGTGGAAGGAGGCTTGGGACATGGGAATCACTCCGCCCCGCTCATCACCTTCCTTGTGAACCCCGCGTAGCTTCGCCCGCGCCGGATACTGGCGCCTTTCACACAAGGACGTGGTATGCACCCTGATAGTTTCGGAACAAAATCCACCCTCACTTCTGCCGGCAACCAGTACACCTGGTTCTCCCTCGAAACCCTCCGCAGCAAGATTCCAAACGTCGGCCGCCTGCCGGTGTCACTGAGGATCCTCCTTGAGAACCTGCTTCGCCTCGAAGACGGCCGCGCCGTAACGAAGGACGACATCGAGGCACTCGCCAGCTGGACTCCGAACGCTGGCCATGACCGCGAAATCGCCTTCACCCCAGCCCGGGTGCTCCTCCAGGACTTCACCGGGGTGCCGGTGGTTGTTGACCTCGCAGCGATGCGGGACGCCATCCAGGCGCTCGGCGGCAACCCCGCGAAAATCAATCCGCTCCAGCGGGTGGACCTCGTCATCGACCACTCCGTGCAGGTGGACAACTTCGGCACAGCGAACGCCTTCGCGTTTAACGTGGAGAAGGAGTTCGAGCGGAACCGCGAGCGGTACCAGTTCCTCCGCTGGGGCCAGCAGGCCTTCGCGAACTTCCGCGTCGTGCCCCCGGGGACGGGCATCGTCCACCAGGTGAACCTGGAGTACCTCGCCTCAGTCGCCTTCACCCGGGACCAGGACGGCGCCCAGTTCGTCTACCCCGACTCCCTCGTCGGCACCGATTCACACACGACGATGATCAACGGCCTCGGCGTCCTCGGCTGGGGCGTCGGCGGTATCGAAGCCGAGGCCGCCATGCTGGGCCAGCCCGTGGCGATGCTCATCCCCGAAGTGGTGGGCTTCAAGCTCACGGGGAAGCTCCCCGAGGGCGCCACAGGGACCGACCTCGTGCTCCGCGTAACCGAAATGCTCCGGCACAAGGGCGTCGTCGGGAAGTTCGTGGAGTTCTACGGCACCGGACTTACCGGTCTGCCACTCGCCGCCCGTGCCACCATCGCCAACATGGCCCCCGAGTACGGCGCCACGATGGGTTTCTTCCCGGTCGATGCGGAGACCCTCAACTACCTGCGGTTCACCGGCCGCGACGAGCATACGGTCGAACTGGTCGAGGCGTACACGAAGGCCCAGGGCATTTTCCGCACCGACGCGACCGAGGACCCGGTGTTCAGCGATACCCTCGAACTGGACCTTGGCGAGATCGAGCCCGCCATGGCAGGCCCCAAGCGTCCCCAGGATCGCATCGCACTGAAGGACATGAAGCCGAGTTGGGAGAAGACCCTGGCCGAGATGGTCGGCGAAGAACACACCGGCACGGCGGCGCACATCCAGAACAGCGTGACTTTCGACCTCACCCATGGGGCCGTGGTCATCGCCGCGATCACCAGTTGCACGAACACCTCGAACCCGGAGGTCATGCTCGGCGCGGGTCTTGTCGCGAAGAAGGCCGTCGAGAAGGGCCTGAAGACGCCGCCGTGGGTGAAGACCAGCCTCGCCCCGGGGTCGCAGGTCGTCACCGACTACCTGAACGAAGCGGGCGTGACGCCGTATCTGAACCAGCTCGGGTTCAACCTGGTTGGCTACGGTTGCACCAGCTGCATCGGCAACTCCGGGCCACTCGAAGAGCACATCAGCGCAGCGATCAAGGATGCAGACCTCGTCGCGGCAGCCGTGCTCAGCGGCAACCGGAACTTCGAAGGCCGCGTGAACCCGGATACGCGCGCGAACTACCTGGCGTCGCCGCCGCTGGTTGTCGCCTACGCACTCGCGGGGAGGATGGACTTCGACCCGTACAGCGACCCGATCGGCCAGGGAACCGATGGCCCGGTCTACCTGCGAGACATCTGGCCGACCCAGGCTGAAGTGGCCAACGCGATTCGGACTTCCGTTCGCTCGGACATGTTCAAGTCACGCTATGCCGAGGTGTTCAAGGGCGAAGAACGCTGGCGGAATCTCGAGACGCCAACGGGTGACCTCTTCAAGTGGGACGAATGGTCCACCTACATCAAGAAGCCGCCGTACTTCGACGGCATCACCATGACGCCCCCACCCATAAGCGATATCGACGGGGCACGGGTCCTCGTGATGGTGGGCGATTCGGTCACGACCGACCATATCTCCCCCGCCGGCAACATCAGCCTGAACAGCCCGGCGGGCATCTACCTGCGGGAGATGGGCGTTGCCCGCGAGGACTTCAACCAGTACGGCTCCCGCCGCGGCCACGATGAAGTAATGGTCCGTGGGACGTTCGCGAACATTCGTCTCCGCAACGAACTGGCCCCGGGTACCGAAGGCGGCGTAACCGAGCACCTCCCGGACGGCGGCGAGATGTCCATCTTCGACGCCTCTGTGCGATACCGTGCAGATGAAATCCCGCTCCTCGTCCTCGCCGGAAAGGAGTACGGCACGGGTTCTTCACGCGACTGGGCGGCGAAGGGCGTGAACCTGCTCGGCGTGAAGGCAGTCATCGCCGAAAGCTACGAGCGCATCCACCGCAGCAACCTCGTCGGCATGGGCGTGCTGCCGCTCCAGTACCTGCCCGGGCAGGACCGGCACAGCCTGGGGCTCACGGGCCGGGAGACGTACGCCATCGGCGGCATCGCGGCGGACCTGGCGCCGGGCAAGCGCCTGCCCGTGACCGCAACGGCTGACGACGGCGGGGTCACGACCTTCGAAGCGGTCTGCCGGATCGACACGCCGGTCGAACTGGACTACTACCGCCACGGCGGCATCCTTCAGTTCGTTCTCCGGCAGTTGGCCGCCAACTAAAACCGATTGAGAGCCCCTTCGGGGGCTCTCTCCTCACTCCCCAAAACGCATCTCAGGAAAAGGCAAACACACTCACATGGCGAAGATCAAAGTCACCAACCCGGTCGTCGAACTTGATGGCGACGAGATGACACGAATCATCTGGCAGTTCATCAAGGACAAGCTGATCCTTCCCTACCTCGACGTCGAACTCCTCTACTACGACCTCGGGATCGAGCACCGGGACCAGACGAACGACCAGGTCACGGTCGATGCTGCCGACGCCATCAAGAAGCACGGCGTGGGCGTAAAGTGCGCCACCATCACCCCGGATGAGGCCCGCGTCAAGGAGTTCAACCTCAAGCAGATGTGGAAGTCGCCAAACGGCACTATCCGCAACATTCTCGGCGGGGTCGTCTTCCGCGAGCCGATCATCTGCTCGAACATCCCCCGGCTTGTTCCCGGCTGGACGAAGCCGATCATCATCGGCCGCCACGCACACGCCGACCAGTACAAGGCAGCCGACTTCCGCGTGCCCGGCCCCGGCACCGTGACGATCACCTGGACCCCCCAGAGCGGCGGTGAACCTATCCAGATGGAAGTCGCGAAGTTCCCGGGTTCGGGCATCGCCATGGGCATGTACAACTACGATGACTCGATCCGCGACTTCGCCCGCGCTTCGTTCCGCTACGGCCTGGACCGCCAGTACCCGGTCTACCTCTCGACCAAGAACACCATCCTCAAGGCCTACGACGGGCGCTTCAAGGACCTCTTCCAGGAGGTCTTCGAAAGCGAGTTCAAGGCCGAGTTCGATGCCGCCGGCCTGACCTACGAGCACCGCCTCATCGACGACATGGTGGCCGCTGCCCTGAAGTGGGAAGGCGGTTATGTCTGGGCCTGCAAGAACTACGACGGCGACGTCCAGTCGGACACGGTCGCCCAGGGGTACGGTTCGCTGGGCCTCATGACCTCTGTCCTGCTGACCCCGGACGGGAAGACCTGCGAAGCTGAGGCAGCGCACGGCACCGTCACTCGCCACTTCCGTGCTCACCAGCGCGGCGAGAAGACGTCGACGAACCCGATCGCCTCGATCTTCGCGTGGACCCAGGGCCTGGCGTTCCGCGCGAAGCTGGACGGCACGCCCGATGTCGGCAAGTTCGCGGAGACCCTCGAAAAGGTCTGCGTCGAAACGGTCGAGGGCGGCGAAATGACCAAGGACCTCGCCATCCTCATCGCCCCTGATGCCCCGTGGCTCACGACGGAGGGCTTCCTCGACGCGCTCGACAGGAACCTCCAGAAGAAGATGGCGGCCTGGTAGCCAGGCGCCAACGTCGCCAGGACATCACGAAGCCGGGCTTTGAGCCCGGCTTTGCTTTAGGCGTAAGGCATCACTCTACGATTGCGGCCCGGACCTTACGGAACCGTCCGCCGCCACTCGTACCAGATGCCGCCCTCCGGCCCTTCGCCGTGCAGCGGAGTAAGTCCCATCCGGATCCAGAAGTATGCGGACAACCCGAGTGAAGGATGCGCCCATGCGCGCACGGTAACGAAGCCTGCCGCCTCAGCGGCTTCGAGCAGAAGCCTCGCCGATTCCGAACCCGCGCCGTAGCTGCGGTGAGGTTCGTCGATGCACAACGAGTGGACGACCAACTCCTCCGCTGCCACATTCAGGCGCACCGACCCGACTGTGGCAGCGTCGCGGAGTCGGACAACGTCGAATCCCTGTCCGGTCGCCCGCAGGTCCACCCGCTGGCCCGGGATCGATGGCGGCAAAGCGAGAGTCACCGTGCCAGCCAATCCCGGGTGTGCCCGGCAACAACTTCCGCGGACGCCTTGAGACGCGTACACGGGGGCAGCGAGTCAATGAACTGCTTCCCGTACCGCTTCTCCCAGAGCCTGCGGTCGAGCAGGGCGACGACGCCGCGGTCCGTCCGGTCGCGAATGAGCCGCCCGAAACCCTGCCGGAACTTGAGGATCGCAGCGGGGAGCGAGTACTCGGAGAACGGGTCGGCGTATTGCTCGGACCGCGCCTTAAACACAGGGTCAGTTGGCACGCCAAACGGCAAACGAGTGATCATCAGCAGCGAAAGCGCGTCGCCTCGTATATCGACACCCTCCCAGAAACTGGACGTCCCGAGGATGAGCGTCCGGGGGTTGTTGCGGAGTTGTTCTGTGAGGCGCTTCGGTGTCCCGTCGACGCCCTGTGCGAGTGCGAGGATACCGCTCGCTTCCAGTTCAGGCTGCACCATCGCTGCGACGCGCCTCAGCGCGGCGTTCGAAGTAAAGAGCGCGAGGGCACGGCCATCCGATGCCTTCGTGAGGCTGACAATCGCACGCGCGACGCCTTCGAGATACCCGCGGTCCGAGGGGTCTGGCACGTCCTCGACGGCCGAGAGCAACGTCGAACTCCCATAATCGAAGGGTGAGCCCAACTGAAGCGTCTCTGGTTCCTCGAACCCGAGCCGTTTCACTGCGAACCCCATATCGTTGTTCGCGCTCAGGGTCGCGCTGGTAGCCACAACGACGCGCCGCTGCCGGAAGAGCTCCTCCCATAGTCGCGGGCCGACGTCGAGCGGGGCTACGTTGAGCGTCCCTGTCCCATCGCGTTCCCGCGCCGCCCAGAGGATCAGGTCGTCGGCCGTAGCGGAGAGCAATTGGGCCGCCTGCGCGTGCAGGTCAGAGACCTTCCGGAGTGCCGCATCGATTTCGCCAGCGAGCGCCTCAGCGCCCTCGATCGGGGCCTCTTCCACAGCCTTACGTGCGGCGGTCCCGTGGGAAACCACGCCGCGCAGGGCTGTCTCGAAGGGCGTCCATGCGGCCTCGACCGCCTCCCAGGCTTCGCCGTGCCGAATGCCGGGCGTGATAAGGAGACGTTCATCGTCGCCGCCCGGGAGCAGGTTCGATAGTGACTGGAAAAACGGCCGCGCCGCTTCGCCACAGCGTGCTACGGACTCCTCAAGCCCGCGGCCGAGCGACCCGAAGGACTCTTCCGGCAACGCTCTGAGCACCATAATCGCGCCACCCTCGCGGTGTTCCCTGGACTGCCTGCGGTGGACACCATCGAGGGCCTCCGTGGCCTTGCGCAGGCTCACGCTCCCACCGAACTGGTTGGTCGCGACATCCTCGAGGTTGTGGGCTTCATCGATGATGAGGTGGTCGAACTCTGGGAGCGCGCTCCCTCCGGCCACGAGATCTGCCAGCAGGAGGGCGTGGTTCACCACAAGGATGTGGGCCGACTCAGCCGCCTGGCGCGCCCGCTGAAGGAAGCAGTTCCCTTCCCGGACGAAGCGATCCTGACGCTGCAGGCAGTCGGCGTCCTGCGCGGAAAACCGCTGCCATGTGACCCATTCCGTGGGGTCGAGGTTCAGCTCCGAGCGGTCCCCGGTCTCGGTCTCGCCCAGCCAGACAAGCATCGCGGCACTCAGCCTGGC
>JBDHWA010000071.1:0-8474 GCA_039809945.1 Dehalococcoidia bacterium
AAGTAGGTGCCGATGGTGGCGACCAGCCCGAAGAAGACGAACGTGAACAGGTCGCCGAGGGCGTGATAGCCGATGGGCCACGGCCCGCCGGTGTAGACGAGGGCGCCGGCGATGCTCGCGAGGCCGACGGCAACAATTGGCCAGCCCGCGACCGCGACGAGATAGACCCCGGCGAGCATGGCGACGGCGAACGACGCCCACATCCCGGCCTTCATCGTCGCGGGAGAGAGGAGGCCGAGCTGGGTCGCGCGCGGCGGGCCGAGGCGCTCAGAGGTGTCGGCGCCGCGTTCGAAGTCGAACACATCATTGGCGAAGTTCGCACCAACCTGGAGCGCCAGCGCCCCGAGCATCGCGGCGGCAGCCGGCAGGAGGTCGAACGCGTGGTCGTGGTAGGCCAGGGCGATGCCGACGATGACCGGCGTGACCGCAGCTGTCAGTGTTGGCAGGCGAACCGCCATCTTCCAGGCCTGGGCTGTGGTTGGCTTCGAAGCCGCGGCAGCGGTCACGCGCGCACCGCGCTGACCGACTGGATGGCCCCGAACATCGGCGAACGCTTCCGGATCTGCTTGAAGCCGGCCTCCTGGAGCATGCGCACCAGTTCCTGCTGGGTGGGAAGGTAGACCGCCGACTGGGGCAGATAGCGGTAGGCGGCATCGCGGCCAACCCAGCCGCCAACACGCGGGACAACGCGGTTGAAGTACAACGAATGCCCTGCTCGCACTGCGCGGTTCGCTGGCCGGTCGACTTCGAGGAGGCCGAGGCGGCCGCCGGGCTTGAGGACGCGCGCCAGTTCGTGGAGGACCGGTGGGATGCTGACGAAGTTGCGCAGCGCAAACCCGGAAACGGCGGCATCGAAGCTGCCATCGGCGAGCGGCAGGCGGAGGGCGTCGCCCTGCACCCAAGCGCCTTCCGGAGCCCTTTGCCCGGCAACCTCCAGCATCCCGCGCGAGAAATCGAGGCCCACGGCCGCAGCACCTGCCGCCCGGCACATCTCGCTGAAGTCCCCGGTCCCGCAGGCGAGGTCGAGCACGCGGTCACCGGGGCCGATTTCGATCCGCCGGACGAGTTCGCGCCGCCAGCGCTGGTCTGCGTTGAAGGTCATCACGCGGTTCACGCGGTCATAGCGCGCCGCTATCCGGTCGAACATCGCCTGGACGGAGGCGGCCTTTTCCTCGGGTGCTGGAAGCACGCTCACACGGGCCATTCTCCGGGAAATTTTCGTTAGGAAACGTGTGGGCGCTGACTTCCCACAAGCGTTGCGCCATCGAACGTTCGGTTCACAACCCGGATTGGTAAGGCAGGCAACGATGATCAAACGATGGGCTCTCGCAGCCCTGGCCCTCTTCGCCCTCGCGGCAGCAACCGCATGCGGCGGCGATGACGACGGCGGAACGAAGGATACGGCTTCCCCGGCGGCATCCAGCCCGGCGGCAGGCGCTTCGACGGCGCCGAAGGAACTGAAGGACGTCACGGTCGGCTACATCCCGATCCTCATTGACGCGCCGTTCTTCGTCGGCATCGAGAAGGGGTACTTCAAGGCCGAAGGCATCAACGTCAAGCTCGAACGGCTTGCCGGTGGCGCAGACATGCTCGTGCAGACGGCCGCCGGAAACTTCGACATCGGGTCGGGCGGCATCGGCGCAGCCGTGTTCAACGCGGCCGGCGCTGCGATCAAGGAGAAAAAGGACGTCCCGTTCGAAATCGTGGCCCCGCTGCACTACGAGAAGCCGCCCGTGACCACGCCGATCGTCGTCAGCAAGGCGCGCTTTGACTCGGGCGAAATCACCAAGATCAGCGACCTCAAGGGTAAGAAGGTCTCGATCAACGCCCGCGGGGCGAGCACCGAGTACTGGCTCGACCGGGCGCTGGCCAGCGGCGGCCTCGCCTACAAGGACGTCACCCTCATGACCGTTGGCTTCGGTGATGTGGCGGCAGCGCTCCAGAACAAGAGCATCGACGGCGCGATGCTGGGCGAACCGTTCGCCACCCTCGGCAAGGACCAGGGGCTCGTCCACGTGCTCAGCGACAGCTTCGTGAACGGCGACATGCCGACCGGCGTCTACTGGAACCGCGCCTGGGCGAAGAAGAACCCGGAACTTGCGGCGGGCTTCCTGCGCGCCTACCTGAAGGCCGTTGCAGACCTCGAGAACGGCGGCTGGCAGGACCCGGCCATCCTCACCATCCTCGAGAAGTACACGCAGGTCCCGGCCGACGTCATCAAGCGCAGCAACCGGCCGTACAACGACCCGTTAGGCAAGCTCAACCTCGACAGTTTCCGGAAGCAGGAAGCGTTTTTCCGCGGCCAGGGGCTGCTCACCTATGACGGCGAACTGGACTTCAACCTGTTTATGCGGACCAAATAGCCACTGCGAATGGTTGTTGCTGGCGCTCTCTCGCTCCGAAGCCTCTCCGTCTCCTATGGCGGGGCGGGAGGCCTCTGCGCCCTCGACGGGCTCGACCTCGACGCCGAGCCCGGTGAGTTTCACGCCATCCTCGGGCCGAGCGGGTGCGGCAAATCGACGCTCCTGAAGTGCCTGGCCGGGCTCATCCCGGCGACCTCAGGAACCATCGGACTGCCGGGCGACGGCAGCGTGGCGTACGTGCCGCAGGGCAACTCCTGCTTCCCGTGGCTGCGGGCCGAAGAGAACGTGGCCTACGGACTGAAGTTGCGGGGCACGCCGCGTGCTGAACGGCAACGGCGCTCGCGCGAACTGCTGGACACGCTGGGCCTGACAGGGTTCGCGCGCGCCTTCCCGGCGAAGCTCTCGGAAGGCATGCGCCAGCGCGTGGCCATCGCGCGCGCCTTCGCCGTCGATGCGCCGCTGCTGCTGATGGACGAACCGCTCTCAGCGCTCGACTTCCAGACGAAGATCGCCGTCCAGGGCGAACTGCTCGCGCTCTGGCGGGAGCGGCGCTGCACAATCCTCTACGTCACGCACGACATTGATGAAGCGCTGGCGCTGGCCGACCGGGTGACGGTGCTGACCGGCCGCCCCGGCCGAGCCCGCGACACGGTGACCGTGCCCTTCGCGCGGCCACGGGATTACGCCGGCCTGCGCGCCGAAGCGGGCTACCCTGAGCTCTTCCAGCGGCTCTACCGGGGACTCGAACCGTGACCGCCGGGCGCACGATCGCGCTCGGCCTCGTGCTGCCGCTGGCCCTGCTCGTCCTCTGGCAGGTGGCCTCGGACCAGGAGTGGATCAATCCGATCTTCTACCCCGCGCCGCTGCATGTCCTGGAGCGGACGTGGGACCAGGCGACGGACGGCCGCCTCGCGCACGACGCCCGCGTGACGACTGGCCGGCTGCTGTGGGGGTTCGTCCTCGGCACGCTGCCGGGGCTGGTGGTCGGCGTGGCGGCAGGCGTTTCACGGGCCGTGCGCGACCTGACGTATCCGCTTGCTACAGCGCTTTATGTCGTCCCACGCATTGCGATGCTCCCGCTGGTCCTCGTCGCGATGGGCATCAATGACGAAGCGCGCGTCTTCATGGTCGCGTTCAGCGTCTTTTTCATCGTGTTCTTCAGCGCACTCTCCGGGGTCGAACAGGTCGACCGGGCGTGCATCGAGGCAGCGCGAGCGTTCGGCGCGGGACGAGCCCGGCTGGGGTTGACGGTGCTTCTCCCGGGCGCCGCGCCGGCGGTCTTTTCCGGGTTGCGTGTGGCGATGGGCTTCGCGCTCATCGTCATCGTCGGCACCGAATTCCTCGCTGCGAACGACGGCCTCGGCGCGCGCATCTGGACGAGCTACCAGATCTTCGATTTCACCTCGATGTACGCCGGCATCGTGGCGGTGACGGTGCTCGGCGTCCTCCTGGCGTGGGCGCTCCTGGGGCTCGAATGGCTGCTCGTCCCCTGGCGGCGGTAGGGCTACTTCAGGCCGAAGAGCGCATCGAGGCCGACGACCAGCCGGTCGAGTTGCATCACCTCGCGCGCGGCCATCATCACGCCGGGCATGAAGCTGTCGCGGCCCGTGGTGTCGTGCCGGATGGTCAGGGTCTGGCCGAGGCCACCGAAGATGACCTCCTGGTGGGCGACGAGCCCGGGCAGGCGCACCGAATGCAGCGAGACGCCCCCGAACGCTGCGCCGCGCGCGCCGGGCAGCGGCTCCTTCTCCGAGTCGGAATGCTTGAAATCCCGGTCGCGGGCGGCGCGCATCAGTTCGGCGGTGGTCTTCGCGGTCCCGCTGGGCGAATCGACCTTCATCTCGTGGTGCAGTTCGATAATCTCGGCGTATTCGAAGAACGGCGCGGCCTGCTTCGCGAAGTGCATCATGAGGACGGCGCCGATGGCGAAGTTCGCCGCCAACACGACGCCGGTCTTCGTGCTTGCCGACTCGGATTCGAGCCAGCGCATGAAGTCGTCGCTCAGCCCCGTGGTGCCGATGACCATGCGCACGCCGGACGCCAGGCAGGCCGCGGCCAGTTGCGGCGTCCACGCGGCGTTCGTGAAGTCGATCACGACGTCCGGCTTCAGGTCTGCGAGAGCGCGGGCGGCGTCGTTGTGGAGGGGGAGCCCTTCGAGGGCGCCAGGCTCGGCGAGGCCATCGACAAACCCAACCGGGACGAGGCCGGGTTCGGCCAGCACGGAGGCGGCAACCTGCCGGCCCATCTTTCCAGACCCGGAAATCAATACGCGAAGTTCAGCCATTGCGGGATTGTAGCGCCCTGCTACGCCTCGATCGTGATCGTCCCGGCCGAACCGTCGACCGTGACCATCGCGCCGTCGGGGATGCGGCGCGTGCCCAGGCGCGTGCCGACGACCGCTGGGATGCCGTACTCCCGGGCCTCGATGGCCGCATGCGAAACGACCCCGCCTGCATCGGTCACCACGGCTGCGACAACCGCGAAGTACGGGCTCCATGGCGGGCTCGTCGACGGGCAGACGAGGATGTCGCCATCGGCGAGGTCTTCGGCTTCGTCGAGGGTAAGCACCACCCGCGCGCGTCCTCGGACGATGCCGGGGCTGGCAGCGATGCCCGTAACCGCCTCGGAAGTTGGCGCCGGGAGAGCGACAGCGCCAAACACGCGCCGCATCCAGGGGTTCATCATCCCAATCATCTCAAGAGGGATAGGCATGCCGAGGGTCATCGGGGCTTCGAGCTGGAGGTTCTCCTCCCATTCCGCCCGGCGTGCCGCCACCAGTGGCCGTGCATCGAGTTCCCCGGCCGCCGCCGCGGGCAGTTCGGAGCGATACAGGAAAAACACTTCGCCCGGCGCTTCGAGGACGCCAGCGTCGCGAAGCTTTTCGCCCAGCGCCATAAACGCCCGGCGGACGCCGCCCATCGTCTTCAGCTGGTAGCGGGCGCGATGCTCGATCGCTGGGACGAAGTCGCGGCCCTGGCGCAGCGCCTCTTCGAAGCCGGCAACGTCGTCCGGTGACAGCCGCCCACGGACGTCTTCGAGCACCGCTGCGGCGTTGTCGCGCCGGTTTTCGACGCCGTGGGCCAGGTTCGCCGCGACTAACCGGAGGAGCGGCGCCGGGTCTTCGCTCCAGGCCGGCTCGTGCAGTTCGAGCCAGATGGCGATCTCGTCCTCGTGGTCCGCGAGGAAGCTGGTGAGGGCCGTCCTCCACGGTTCGTCCATGAGGCTGGCGGCGGCGGCGAACTCCCCGGCCCTGAGTGCTGCCTCGGCAGCCGGAGACTGGCGGGCAGCAGCGGTCAACGCATCGACATCGTGGCCGAAGGAGCGCGTCTCGGAGCCAGAACCATGGAGGATGCCGGCCGCGAGCAGTTCGGCTTCGGCGCCGAAGCGGGCTTCGAGGAACTGGTGGAGGCGGTCAGCTTCGGAGTGGAGTTGCATCCCGGCGAGGATGGAATGCCCCACTGCGGCCATCACCTCGGGCATCGCGGCTTCCACGAAGGCGGCCAGTTCCGCCGCAGTCATCGCACCGTAGTCCGCGTTTCGCAGCTTCGCGTAGACCGCCTGCAGTTCAGGGAAGAACACGGTCTCCCAGTTCCGCAGCGCCTCACCCGGCGGGAACGCGGGTGGCGGCCCCGGCGGCCCGCCCATCGGCGAACTGTAGGCATACCCCTTCACGATCGTTCCCTGGAGGCCGAGCGGGTTGTGGGAGATGAATTCGACGGTGATGTCCCCGGACAGCGGCGGCAGCGCGCGGGGCGTATGCACGAGGTCCCGGATCCAGAAGCGCCCGGCCATGGCCGGGTCTGGCAGGGTGAAGGCTTTCGGTTCCAATTCCACTCCCCCGAGAGGATGGCGCATCCTCGCATTCGAGGGCGGACGGAGACAAGACTCCCGCGCCTTGACCACCGCAACGAAAAGCGGGACAGTCATTGCTGACAATCGTTTCCGGAGAGGGCTCCGGGGTAAGCCGGTGAGATTCCGGCGCTGTGCCGCAACTGTAAAGGCCGCCATGGCCGAAGCCAGAAAACCCGCCCTCGTCCGCTGCCGATGATCCTTCGCGCGAAAGGGGTCGGGAATGGTTCGTATTACCTGACACCCGCCAATCACGGCGGGTTTTCTTTTCCCGCACCGTCCGCTCACGCCCGCGAGGGCCTGAACCACCACCAAGGATGCCGATTTGCGAAAGTTCGCTCTCCTCGCGCTTTGCGCGCTGGCTGCGCTGCCCGCCATGCTCGCTGCAGCAGCCACCACTGAAAGCACCGCTGTGCTCAACGGCGCAGCCTATCTCCGCACCCAGCAGAAGCCCGATGGCTCGTACTCCGGCGCGCTGGGCCAGACCATGGACGCCGTCTTCGCCATCCGCGCGGCCGGCTACGACCCCGCGAAGGAAACGGTCGACGGGAAGAGCCCGGCCGACTACCTGAAGGCCCAGCTCGCGACCGAAGCGCGGGTCCCCGTGCTTGCCAAGGCGGCCCTTGCGGCGCGCGCCCTCGGCCTCGACCCGCGCGCGACCGGCGGCGTCGACCTCATCGCGAAGGTCAACGCAGCGTACGACAGCGCGACCGGCGCCTATGCGGGCGACGACTTCAGCCAGTCAATCGTCATGATCGGCCTCGCATGCACCGGCAATACCGTGCCAGCGGGCGCGGCGGCCGCCCTGGTCAAGAACCAGATTGCCGACAGCGGCGGCTGGGGCTTCGGCGGTTTCGCCGACCCGGATACGACGGCCATCGCCGTCCAGGCGCTGCTCGCCGCCGGAACCGCGAAGACCGACGCCTCGATTACGAAGGCGGTCGCCTTCTTCCATGCCACCCAGGGCAACGACGGCGGCTGGGGCTTCGATCCCAGCGCTTCGAACGCGTCCTCGACGGCCTACGTCATCCAGGCGCTCATCGCCCTCGGCGAGAACCCGTCCGCGGCCGGCTGGCAGAAGGACGGGGGTTCGCCCATCGCCTATTTGCTCTCGCAGCAAGAGGCTGACGGCTCGTTCAAGGGCTTCGACCCGGTGGTGGGCACGAATCAGGCCCTGCCGCCGCTGGCCGGCCGCACGTTCTGCAACGCAGCGGATACGCCAATCACGCTGACCCGCCCAACACCGACCGCGACTCCGTCGCCGACGGTTGCGACGCCCGCAGCCACCGCTCCCACAGCCACGGCGACGCCGCCGACCACTGCGCCGAGCGCCACGGCCGCACCGGCCACGCCGAGCGTTGCCCCACGGCCGCCGGCCACCGGCAACACCGCTGTGAGCGCGGAATCGAGCGACCCGCTGCTGCTCGCAGGCGGGGCCATCCTCGTGCTCGCTCTCGTTGGCGCGGCTACCTGGGGCGCTGCACGGCACAGCTGAGATGACTCCCGGGGCATGGATCGCCTGGGTCACGCTGGTCATGGTGGTGGCGCTTGCCACCACCAATCCGCTGTACCTCGGCATCGTGCTCCTCTGTGTAGTGCTGGTCGCGGCGTTCGCGCCGCGCACCGGCACGGGCGCCACCAGCTTCCGCGCACTCGTCGTCTTCGGCCTCGTGATGATGGCCGTCTCGCTGTTCGTGGCAACGGTGAACGGAAGCTACGGCGACCACGTGCTGTTCACGGTCCCCGGACCGAGTATTCCTCGCTGGCTCGGAGGCCTCCACCTTGGCGGGCCGGTGAGCGCCGAAGGCCTCGCCGCCGCCGCTATCCGGGGCGCGGCCATCCTCTGCGTGCTGTTCGCCTTCGGAGTGTTCAACGGTGCGGTCAGCCCTCACCGTGTGCTGCGTTCGACGCCTGCCGCGCTCTTTCACGCGAGCCTCATCGTGACAGTCGGGCTGACGCTCCTGCCGTCGAGCATTGAAGACCTCCGGCGGATCCGTGAGATGCGGGCGCTTCGCGGCGCGCGAACGGGCGTGCGCGAACTGCCCGCACTCGTGGTGCCGGCCGTCATCGGCGGGCTCGAACGCTCGATGCGGCTGGCTGAGGCGATGGAGGCCCGAGGCTACGCAGCCTCGGCCCGGCCTCCGCTGCTCCCCCGGCTGGCGGCGGCGGCTTCGGCCCCGTTGCTCATCGCCGCCTCGTGGACCTGGTTCTATAGCGAAGACTGGCGGTGGCTCGGCGCGGTGTTCGCGCTCGCGGGAGCCG
>JBDHWA010000072.1:0-8368 GCA_039809945.1 Dehalococcoidia bacterium
CCATCGCCACAGCCGCGGCTGCGACGCTGGACGTCATGCTGCGCGAGGCGGATGCGGCGAGGATGGAGTTGGCCGCTCGCTTCGGGATGCTCGGCCCTGCCGACCTGGCCGCCAGTGCGGTGATCCCGCGCCCCGGTCACTGGCCGGGCCAGGAACGGACGATCACCCTGCTCGAGTACCTCCACGTATGGTCGAGTCACGACGGGGATCACGAGCAGGCCATCCGCCGCGCCATCGCCCGGCGACCGGACCTGAGCACAATTGCGCTCACCCAGCGGCTCAGGCGGTGAGGCGAAGGTCCGAGGTACGCACCGTGTTCTTGGTGGAGTGCTTCGCCGCGAGGAGCAGGTCGTCGGCGCGCCGGAGCGTGGCCTCGGCCGGCTCGCCGGGGTAACGCGCAGCACACCCGACGGAAACGGTCGTAGGTGTGGTCACCATAATGTCGCGGCGCAGAGCCTCGGCCGTTCGCGCGGCGAACTCGAGTGATGCGCCGGGCAGCATCACCACGAACTCTTCGCCGCCGTACCGGGCCACTTCGCCCATCCCCTGCGAACGGTCACGCAGGATGTGCGCCACCTGTTCGAGCACCCGGTCGCCGTAGAGGTGGCCGTGGGCGTCGTTCAGCCGCTTGAAGTCATCCAGGTCGAGCATGAGCACCGCGAACCGCGCCGAGGCGTCGCCGGCCAGCGCATCCAGGCGTTCGAGGAAGACGCGGCGGTTTGCGATGCCGGTCAACGGATCGGTCTCCGAGAGCATGCGCGCGCGGTGTTCGGCCTTTCGCCACGCCGTACCGATAGCGTGGGAGAGGGAGGCGACGGCCAGTACGAGGACGACCATGGTCACCAGGCTCGAATTGAAGAGCGCCGTCCCCGGCGTGTCCGTCGCGATGATGGTCCGTGCGAAGACGAGGTTCACCACGATGTAACCGGCGAGCACCGCGTACCGCGCACCGATGAAGCGGCGGCCGTAGCCGACGAGCGCGTACAGATAGACGGCCCAGAACGGTGACTGCACGTCGCCGAGAACAATCCAGGCGGTGGTGATGCAGGAGACGTCCAGCAATGGGGTTGCGAACTCGACGAGGTGGCTGGGCCGCCCCGGGATGCGCCATTTCAGGACGTAGACGGCATGGACAATGTGGTAGCTCCCGACCCACGCCGCGCCGAGTTCAGCGCGATTCTCGCCGAACCAGCCAAGGAGCGCGCCAACCACGAAGAAGCCGGCGATGCTGCTCTGCAGCAGCAACACCTTCATCTCCAGCGCGCGCTGGTCCCCTGCAAGTACGGCCCTTGGTTGGGACATCGCTCCTTTCACCCTTCATCAGGTATTTCGACACGCGGCGTTCACCGCCACAGTGGATTCTGGGTGATGCCCGTCCACTCTTTGCGCCCGCTACGGCAGAAACTGGCCCAATTAGATGGGCAATCCGGTGGAAGTCGTCGCCGCCGAAAGTTCGCCGAGTTCGGTGCATGGCGGGTCGCCGTCGACGTACTCCTTCACGATGGCGCGCCACGGGCCATCCGCTTCGAGGCTCGCCATCAGCCCTGCCAGCCCAAAGTTGATCCGGGTGAGGAAGACCATCCCCGCGGGCACGTTGCAGTGCTTATTGATCTGTCCGCCCAACCCTGTGGTCATCGTGTTCCGGCGAACCATCTCCGTCGCCAACTCGCGCGTGAATCGCACGCGCCCCTCGAGGATAGGCGCCCAGTACCAGTGCATGTGCTCGTAGAGTTCCTCGGTGCTGAACGGCGCGTTAGGCAGCAGGATGCCGATCGCCTCTGTCGCGCTCCGCCACTCCTCGATGTCGCCGGCGTTCAGCGCGCGAATCAGCCGCATAAAGCCGGCGATGGTCGGCGGGTCGAATTCGGCGACGCACCCATAGTCCACGAACCCGATCGTCCCGTCCGGGAGGAGCAGGTAGTTCCCGGGATGCGGGTCACCGTTGAACAGCCCGTGACGGTAGATGCTGCCGAAACAGAAGCGGTAGATCATCTCGCCGAGGCGATCCCGCTCCGCCTGCGGCAGTTCAAGCGCAGCCGTGAACGGCTGGCCCTTGAGGTACTCCTGCACGAGCACGCGCGGCCGGCTCAGTTCGGCGAAGACCTTCGGCACACGCACGAAGCCGTGCCCGGAGAACGCCTCGGCGAACCGCTGCTGCCAGCCCGCTTCACGAACGTAGTCGAGTTCCGCCCGGATGCCCGCTTCGAGGTCCTTCACGATGGCCCCGGCATCGAGTCCCCGGGCAACCAGTCCCCCGAGCCGGATCATCATGCTCACGTTCGCGAGGTCGTGGTCGATTGCTTCGGCGACGCCGGGGTACTGCACCTTCACGGCGACCGGCGTGCCGTCGCGCAGTTCGGCGCGATGCACCTGCCCGATAGAAGCCGCTGCGAACGGTTCGCGCTGGAATTTGCGGAACAGCCGCTCTGGCGGTTCGCCGTATTCGCCGATGAACACCTGCTTCACGAGCTCGTAGCTCATCGGCGGCGCGTTCGACTGCAGGCTGGCAAGGCTGGAGGCCATCTCGTCCGGCAAAACGCCGGACATCAGCGAGAGCACCTGGCCGACCTTCATCACAGCGCCCTTCATTTCGCCCATCGTGCGCGTGACGTCCTCGGCAGTGCGGAGCATGGCGCGCTTCTTGCGCACCTGGCGCTGTTCGCCGAATGCGAGATGGGCGACGCCCCAGCGGACGGCGGCGCTGCCCGCGAGCCGGGCCGGCTGCAACGTCCGCCGTAACCGGTTCGCCGAAACCGCGCGGTCGTTCAGGGGTTCGATTCCCTCGCGTAGTCCCAGGAGATGATGCGCTGCGGGGTCACCTCCACGAGCGTCCCCGGCCCGCCGGCCGATCGGCTCACGTACTGGCGGCCAATCGTCTCGCCGAGGTAGTGGATCGCCACCTCCTGGGCCAGCGCGGAGTCGCCGGGCAGCAGCCTTGCGGCGCCTTCGATGACCGCCACCTTGTAGGGCGCAGTCTTCGTATCAACCACCACGCTGATACGGCTGTTGTTCCGAAGGTTGCGCACCTTCTTCGATTCTTCGCCGGTGTGAAAGAGCACCTTGCCGTCGCGCCATGCGTACCAGACAGGCATCGCGTGCGGCTTGCCCTTGGGTCCGCTGGTGGCGACAACAGCGATGTTGGGTTCAGCGAGGAAGGAGTCGAGTTCGGCCTGGGAGAGTGGCATCAATAACCTGCTGGGGGAGTGGTTCCCCTAGCGTGGGCGATGGCGCGTGCGCAGCGCAACTCAGGCCTTCTGCGCCTGCTCCAGCCGCTCGAGGATGGCGGACTGCTGCTCGTTGATCTTGTGGATCTCCACCGAGAGCGTATGGACGGCGTCGAGCGTCCTGTGGTCGGCCTCCGCGCGCCCTTCCGTTGCGGCCGCCTGGACGTTCTGTCCGACGATGATGACGGAGAGCAGCACGAGCTGGACGAAGGTCTGCGAAATCCAGCCGACGATGACCACCATGTCGCCGGTCTTGAATGCGGCCGGCGCCGAGACGAGCGCGAGGGCGGCGAACAGGTACGCGCACCACATCGAGCCAACCGCGTTCGTGATGAGGACGGCGAAGCGGGCGTTGAACCGCCCGACCGCGCTGGCGCCATGGACGACGCGGCGCGCCTCCTCGATGGCGAAGACAACCGGGTGATGTTCGCGGGCCTGCTGGATCTGCATGTGGTGAACCTCCAGCAACGAGCTTACGCGCGTCCCGGGAGGTTCACCGGTAAAGGCCGTGCTCGGCGATGTACCGCGCCACCGGCGCCGGGAGGTCGTCCGCCTCCTCACCCGCGGCGGCTCGCTCGCGCGCCTTCGTCGATGACAGCGAAGCCGGGTGCTCCTCGATTTCGAGCGCCAGGATGCGCTCGGCGAATCGGCCGCTGTGCGCGGCTATCCACTGGCGCACGTGCTCGGCGGCAGCAGCACCCCGGTTGGCGGCGAGCACCCGGTGCCGCGTGAAGAACGGCGCGAGTTCAGCTTCCATGTCGGTGTAGTAGCGCCGTGCGAACAGCCGCTCCAGCGTGTCAAAGCCGACCACGAAGTCGAAGCGCGCCGACGGGAACGCCGCGCTTAACGCGGCCGCCTGGTCGATGATCCGGGCCTTGTTCGAAGCGAGCACGCCGAGGTCTGGCCATTCAGCGTTGAGCGCGAGCAGCATCCCGACCCGGTCCGCCAGTCCTGCGCCGTACAGTCCCTTGTCGACGTTTCTGGTGGTGAGCAGCGCGGCCGCCTGGTGAAGCCCGAACGCCGCAAGCGCGCGCCGCAGCAGGTGTTCGTGGGCGAGCGTTGGTGGATTGAACGCCGAAGGCAGCACCGCGACCGCGCCGCTGAACCGCGGGCCGGCATCGAACCGCGCCGCGGCCGGATCGGCGGCGGCATCGAGGCGTTCGAGTGCGGCGGAAATGTCCGGGGTCACCACCCGCATCGTAGCGAAGTCAGGCCGATAACCGCTCGCGGTGGATGCTCCAGTCCACCCGGAACAACTCTTCCGAGGACACCCATTCGCGCATGATCCTGCGGCATTGGTGGATGGTGGCATCGAGGTTATGGGTCACCAGTGTCCAGCCGGGTTGGGGCCCGGCGGTCACTGCGTGAAGCCGCCGCCCGGCCGGGTCATAGAAGATCCCGCTCATTGCCCCGGCCCTCGTTGCGGCTTCATATCTCTACTATCGGCTATGTTTCCATAGCTTACGTAGATGCTTTACCGAAGTTCCGGGGCGGCTCTAACGGAATTCCTACGCCTTGCGGCCCCTCAGGTGATGCGCGAAATGTCCGGCCCGCCGCTCGTCGCTGCAGCCCCCCGCGCCTCAAGCGCTTCGACGTCCGCCTGGCTCAGCCCGAGCCAGCTTGCGAGGACCGAAACCGTGTCGGCGCCCATGCTCGGCGGCGGCCCCTGAATGCCGGTCTCGCTGCGCGACATGCGCACCGGCGTGTCGGAGATGTTCATCGTGCCTGCCACCGGGTGGGTCACCGGCTTGATGCTCTCGCGGAACCGCACCTGCTCGTCATTGACCACGTCGGCGATGGAATTGACCGGCCCGCAGGGGATGCCCGCGGCAAGGAAGTCCGCGTACCACTCGGCGGTCGTCCGCTTGCGGAACGCCTCGATCAGCGCCGGTTCGAGCAGGGCGTGATTGCGCGTGCGCTTCGGGCCGGTTTCGAAGCGCTCGTCGTCGATGAGTTCGGGCAGGCCGAGCATTGCGCAGAGGAGCGCCCACTGGTTCTCCTCGCCGAATGCGAGCGCGATGACGATGTGGCCGTCTGCCGTGGGGAAGGCCTGGAACGGCGTCGCGCTCGGGTGGCGCGTTCCCAGCCGTTCCGGCACCGTCCCGGTGACGAAGTAGCGCATGATGGCGTTCTCCAGCAGCGCGAGCTGGCAGTCGAGCATCGAGATATCGATCGCCTGGCCGAGGCCGCTTCGCTCCCGTTCGTGCAGCGCCGAAAGGATGCCGATAGCCGCGAACATCCCCGCCGTGATGTCCCCGATGGACGCCCCCGGACGCACCGGCCCACCGCCCGGCTCACCAGTAATCGACATAATGCCGCCCATCGCCTGTACAACCACGTCGAGGGCCGGCCGGTCGCGGTAGGGCCCGGTCTGCCCGAAGCCCGAAACACTCGCCATGATCAGCCGCGGGTTCCGTGCCGAGAGTACGTCGTAGCCGAGGCCCAGTTTCGCCATCGTCCCCGGCGTGAAGTTCTCGAGCACCACATCGGCCTTTTCGACCAGCCGGAGGAAGAGGTCCTTCCCCTCCGGGTCGCGGAGGTTGAGGGCGATGCTCCTCTTGCCCCGGTTGATACTGAAGAAGTAGCCGCTCCAGCCGTTCTGGTAGGGGCCGGTGGTCCGGGCGATGTCGCCGTTCGGCGGGCGCTCCACCTTCACCACTTCGGCCCCGAGGTCGGCCAGCACCATCGAGGCGTACGGCCCCGCGAGGACCCACGTCAGGTCGAGGATGCGGATGTCTTCGAGGGGTCGTGCCACGGGGCGCCTCCGGGTGCTGCTTTTGCTGCACACTACAGAGGAACGCCGCCGCTGGCGAAACCGGGCTCAGGCAGCCCGCTGCTCCTGCTGCCGCTCACCCTTCGCGCCGATGAGTTGGAGCAACTCCCGCTTCGAAGCCGTGACCGGGTCGGTCGTGCGCCACTGGTGCGCTTCGGTCAGCACCGTGAGCACGCCCGCGAACCGCAGCCAGAAGACGAAGTAGCGGTACGCAGGCATCAAGGGGATGACCCACCATCCGCGCCACAGCCGCTCCGACGACGGCGGGACGACGAGGAGCGCGCTCGTCAGCCAGGTGGCTGCTTCGATGAAGGTGTAGGCCGCGTACAGCGCCGCCGTCGCCCACAGCACCGTCGACGGTTCGTAGCCGAAGAACACCAGCGCCGGCATCAGGAACGTCCACGTCACGCGCGGGAAGGCCAGCGTGTGGTCGACCAGCAGCGTCCGCACCGGCGCGAACCCGCGGTGGAAGATGCCGCGCTTCGCCAGCTTCGGGTGCGCGGCGATGACCTCGATCTCGCCCCGCTGCCAGCGCACTCGCTGGGCGTAGAGCGCCCGGATACTCGGGATCGGGTCCGTGTAGCAGACGGCCGCCGTGACCACGCTCACGCGCTTGCCCGGGAACATCTCCTGCAGCTCGAAGGTCATGAACGTGTCTTCACCGACGGTGCTCGTGTCGTACAGGAACGTCTTCAGGAGCACATCACGCCGGAAGCCGCTGAATGCCCCGGCCAGCGTGAAGAGCGACTTCGCCTGCGACTGGAAGCGGCGCCCGACGTTGAAGCCGAAGTAGTACTCCTGGAACTCGCACTCGTGTACGAGCCGCATGAAGCCGTTGTCGTGCGCTTCCGGTCGAATCTCGACGGCGCCGGTGGCGGCAATCAGGTCGGGGTCGTTTTCGAACGCTGCGACCATGTTGACGATGGCGTCTTCGTGCAGCACCACGTCGCTGTCGAGGTTGATGATGTAGTCGCCCTGGGCGTAGTGGATGCCGATGTTGAGCGCCCACGGCTTGCCCTGGTGCAGCGTCGAAAGCCAGTGGATCGACCCGGCGAAGTCGCCCTGCTGCTGTTCGCAGAACACTTTGAACGATTCGTCCTGGCTGCCGTTGTCGATCGCGAGGATTTCGATCAGTTCGTTCGGGTAGCTCTGGCGGCGGATCGAATCGATGCAGGCCGCGAGGATCTCCTGGCTGTTGTACACCGGGATGAGAATGCTGACCCGCGGCCACTTGCCCTTCGGCGCTTTCGAAACCGGCCGGATCGGGAGTCGCTTGGCCCGGCCAAGCACGGTTGCCGCGAGGTAGCGGAATGCCATGAAGCCGTCGACGAGGATGGGCACGAAAAGCCAGACGCCCCAGAACCCAAGCGTGCTGTACCAGCTGTCGGAAGCCATTAGTGCGCCCCCCGCAGGCGAGTCGCCACCGTGTTCAAAGTTGGCCGCGTAATCGCGAACCAGTAGATCCCGATCGCGAGGAAGAAGAACACCGCCCGCCCGAACACGACGTGGGCGATGTCGAGCGAGGACTGCCCCCAGTACGCCACCGCGAGGACGATGACGAGCATCCGCACGATGTTCGCGGCGAACGTCAGCCCGAGGGCAATGGCGAGGACGATGAGCCGCTTGCGCATCGGCAGCGCCGGGAAGAACAGCACGAGGCCAGCAAGCGTCGCCGTTTCGAGCAGGCCGGAGCATTCGATGCCGATGCTCAGCATCGTCCACTCGTTGTGGTAGGGCACCCCGACGACGAGCAGGTCACCCGGGTTGGCCGTGCTCACCCGGGTGTGCACGCCGGCCATCCACGCGACCGCGTTCACGGAAGCGGCCGTGGCGTGGCGCAGCGCCAGTTCGCCCGGCACGACGCTGCGCAGGCCGAAGACCAGCAGGATGGCGCAGCCGGCCGCCCCGACGATGAAGTACGGAAGCCACGCGCCCGCCTTCCAGAAGAAGCGCACGGCCACGGCCCAGCCGAGGCTGGCAGCGAGAAGGATGGCAACCGCGATCATTGCAGCTTCCTCCGGGCCACCCAGGTCATCCCGAGCGCGCCGGCGGCGAACAGGCCGAACAACGGCCATCCCATGGTTGGCGCGCCCGAGCAGACGTACGAAGCATCAACCGACCGGCGTTCCCCGTTCGGGTCGTCGGCCAGTTGCCATTCGGCGGTGTTCTTCACCTTGCAGGACTCGCCGTCCTTCTTGAATGACTGCGTAACGAGCATGTACTGCTTGTCGCCGGCGTCCTTGTAGAACTTGCCGTAGTCGCCCTTGCCGATATCGCCGCAGGCCGCGCCGAGAAACTCCTCGCAGGTCTCGGCGTTGGCATCCCAGACCCTCATGTCCGCGGGTTCGGAGGGTTCGAGCTTCCAGACGAC
>JBDHWA010000073.1:0-8350 GCA_039809945.1 Dehalococcoidia bacterium
GTGAGCTGGGGCATCGCCCTCGCCTTCCACGCCTTCCTCTACTTCGGCTTCGCCCCGGTGCGCGCGGAAGAGTAGGGGGAGGTGGGATTTTGGATTGGGGATTTGGGATTTCGGATTGCTGGGCTGGGCTACCTGACTTCCCGGTAGCCGAGGTGCTTGACGACTTGTACGCGTGAAACGTAGTGCCGCCGGTCGCCCGGGCGACGAAACTTGACGATCCCATGTTGGACAATCAGGCGTTCCAGCGTGCGCTTAGAGATCCCGAACTCGGCCGGCGCATCTGCGATGGCGACCGCATCTGACTCGAGGAGTTCCTGGTTGACATCTACGTCAAAGTGCGACAAAGTACGCCATCACCCGCCACAAGGACTGTTCTAGATGATGCGACCCCTTGACGGTTTTGGCGAGTCAGCCCACAGTGGCGAACGAGATACCGATCACTGGCATAATCAATTCCCGACCGTGAATAGTGATGGCAAGCTGACATTCATAGACCTCTTCGCCGGTTGCGGAGGACTCTCGCTGGGCCTCGAGAAGGCTGGTTTCCGCTCGGTTCTTGCGGTTGAGAAGTCGCCGATGGCGGCAGAGACGTATTACCACAACTTCATCAAGCGGCTCCCGGGCGGGAAGGCAGGGGATGCGGCATGGGCCGAGTACTGCCAGCGGACGGTTCGGCAGCAGATCGAAGCTGGCCTCCTGGTAAACGAAGTAGCCAGTCTGCTGGCGGAAACCGAATACCTAGCCGCTCTTGCTTCGCAGGATGTTGACCTTGTGGCAGGAGGGCCACCGTGCCAAGGGTTCTCCATGGCGGGGCGCCGTAATCCTAACGATATCCGGAACCAGTTACCCTGGCAGTTCCTCGATGTGGTCGCAGCGGTCCGCCCGAAGGCAGTCATCATCGAGAATGTGGTCGGGATAGGGCAGGACTTCGTGAAGAGCGGAGCAGCGGCCCCGTTCGCACAGTTGCGCCTGGCCTTGGAGGCTACCGACCCGGGCTACGTGGTTCAGCCAATGAGGGTGAACGCGATGCACTTCGGGGTGCCTGAGCATCGGCCACGGATGCTGTTGGTTGGGTTGAGAACCGATCTCGCCGACACTCATCGGTTGGAAAGAGGACTCCCTCTGTGGCGGTCAGAAAGTTCGTCTCGACCTTTGCTCGCTCCGACTCCCCGGGAGGGGGAGCCGCGCACGGTTGACGAAGCTCTCTGGGACCTCGTGGACACTCCCGACGGCCTTTCCTACGCCGCGCACTGCGGCGCCGGGCGCTATTCGACCCCCGACGGGGAGTATGCCCGCGAGATGCGTTGCGACCCTCGTTGGTTTCCGCCCGCGCTTCCTGAAGCCATCCCGCCCGGCCATCCGCTGAATCGAACGCTGCGGAAGCATGCTCCCAACATCGCCCTCAGGTTCCAGATCTACCAGTACCTTCAGTCGCAGGGCATGAAGTCGAACCTCCTCAACATCCCGACGATGAGTGACCTCACGACCTCAGAGCGAGAGTCACTGCTGGGAGAAGAGCTCTCGTCGGTGATGTTCCCGGCGTGCGCTCCCGGTGGCCGCGTCCTTGCCGCCAATCTTGACGAGCTGATATACCTCATCATGCGTGCCGGGACTCGGAAGCATAGCCAGCGTCCGTTGAGGGCCGACACGCCCTCCCCGACAGTGATGAGCCTTCCGGACGACTTCGTCCACCACCTGTACCCTCGAACGCTGGCGGTGCGTGAGATGGCCCGGCTACAGTCGTTCCCTGACCTGTTCGAGTTTCGCTCCAAAGAGACGACGGGCAGCGATCGCAGGCGGTTCGAAGTGCCGCAATACACCCAGGTGGGAAACGCGGTTCCACCGTTACTGGCGACCGCGATCGGAGCCGGACTCGTACCAATTTTGCGTCGTACATCCATCTCTGGATAATTCGGTGGGTGCCCCTTAGACCGTTCTCGCGTGCCGAGCTTGAGATCTCAGCGAAATTCGGACTCGCGGGGATCCGGGTAGCTTATTTGCAGCTAACTCCGACTGGCCGGCGGAAGAGCCTCATGGATGCCGTCGCGCCGTTGCGAGACCTCCTCCGGGATGCGCAGCTTCACGATTACCAAACCCAAGGGCAGGGCGAGCTATATAAGGTGACCCTCCCCATTCGTTATGTGGCATCCTCTGCATCGGATCGGCAAATGACGCTCTATCGGCCGGTCACGAAACAGGGTGACCCTCGGCTTTGGATTTCCGGGCTCAGTGCCGTGTCAAGTGACAACGACATACTGGCTATCGCGGTGTCCCACGGACAACTGGTAGTCGTTAACGTAACGGAGCTCGCCGGGATGACGGAGTTGCCGGCTTCCGTGGCTGCTTGGCTGGCACCCGCGCCCGATCTTTCCCCAGTGGCGCGTGATTTGCTTCGCAGGTTGCGGGCACTCGCATCCGAACCGCTCCCCGCGCAAGGCACGGGTGACACGGCAGTTGGCCGCACAGTCGAGGCAGCGCTCGGGATCAGTGCAAACTCCCGCAAGACTCCTGATTACCACGGGATCGAGATCAAAGCCTTCCGTACGTCCCGGGAGAACCGCAAGACGTTGTTCGCGCAGGTACCAGACTGGTCACTCAGCCGCTTGAAGTCCAGCGCGGCGATACTTGACCAATTTGGCTATGTAAGGGATGGAGTCTTAAAGCTCTATAATACTGTGAGCTGCGTTATTGTAAATTCGCAAGGTATGAGCCTAACGCTTGATACAAGTAAAGGGCAACTGATTGAGACTGCCAGATGTTTCGGGGAGGTGGTACGTTGGGATATGCAGGTGCTTCGAGATCGTCTATCCGAAAAGCATAGAGAGACATTCTGGGTGTCTATTCAGTCGAATATTATTGGCTCACAGGAATTCTTTCAGATTCAAGGGGTCCAGCATACAAGGGATCCTATTACCAGTAGTATGGAGCCATTGTTAGTATCCGGCGAGATTACCGTTGATCATCTTATCAAGCGAGTTGGTGGGAAAACATCTGAAAGAGGGCCACTGTTCAAGTCTACCATGCGTGGACTATTATCTCTGTTTCCGCCTTCGAGTTATCACTCATTTCGGTAGTAGCACCGCGACCAGAGGCTGCAACTATGACAGAGTGGCCGAGTGGCCCTGCACGTTTGGGCAGCGAGGTCCAGCACTGCCCATCCCAGGCGCGCCCCGGGCACAACCGCGCGGGCGGTGGCTTGTAACCACGGGTCGTCCCGGATGTCCGCCAATTCCCTCTCTCCGAAGAACCGCTCCAGGACGCGTGCCATGTTGACGTCAAGGAGCGGTTCGGGCTGACCGTACTTTACAGCCAACAGGGCACTGGCAACATATTGGCCGATGCCAGGGACAGTCTCCAACTCAGCTCGAGTGGTGGGCAATCGCCCGTGGTGCTCTGAGACCCAGGCAGCCAACTGCTTCAACCGGGGCGTACGTTGGTTGACGAGTCCAAGATTTTGGATCGTGGCGCCAAGGTCGGTAGCTGTCGCACCGTGGAGGGCTTCCCAAGAGGGGAAGCGGCTGAAGAAGGCATGCCACAGCCTAGATACCGCAGCAGCCGTGGTCTGCTGAAGCAGTATTTCGGTAACGACGATTTGGTACTCATCGTCGGTGTGCCGCCAGGGGAAGTCCCTGCCATGGGCCGCCGCCCATTCGAGAACGCGGTCCCGGAACCACTCCCTCTCTTCAAGCAGCGGCAGCGGCAGTTTCGATTCCCGGAGTACGTTGGTCATGCGGTGTTTCGCCACGGCTCAATAGTACGCCACCCCCCATTCCACCCCCTGCTATAATCTCCTTGCTACCCCTTAGCACTCTTCACATGAGAGTGCCAATGTGGCATAGTAGGGTTGATAATGACGTTGTCAGAGCGCCGCGCGCGCATCCTCGCCCTCATCGTCGATGACTTCGTCGGCTCGGCTCAACCTGTCGGGTCGCAGTCCCTTGTCGAACGCCACCAACTCGGCCTTTCGAGCGCGACGGTGCGCAACGAGATGGCCGCCCTCGAAGAAGAGGGGATGATCACGCACCCGCATACGTCGGCCGGGCGTATCCCCAGCCACCGGGGCTACCGGTATTACGTTTCGAGCCTGATGCAGGAACGCGACCTGACTCCCCAGGAGCAGTTCACCATCCTGCACCAGTTCCACCAGGCCTCGCGCCAGCTCGAAGAATGGGTCGGGCTGGCCGCGAGCGTGCTGGCGAACAACCTCCGCAACGTCGCGCTGGTCACCCAGCCGCGCCTGCTGGAGGTGCGATTGAAGCAACTGCAACTGGTCGAACTGCTGGAGAACCGGGCGCTGCTGGTTGCTGTCACGAATGACAGCGGTGTGCACCAGCGAGTGATCGATTTTCCGGTGGCGGCCCACCAGGAGCAGCTGACGCGGCTGGCTGCGCGGCTGAACACCGAGTTCGGCGGCAAGACAGCCTCGGAGTTCCCGGTCAGGGACCCCAACGCCGAACCGCCGGGGGCCGTCGAAGCGGCCGTCGTCGCGGCGTTGACCGACCTGATGCTGAAGGAACAGGAGGCGCAGGTGGAATCGCCCATCGTCGAAGGTGTGCGAGACATGCTGCGCCAGCCCGAATTCGGTCACAGCGACCGCATGCTCGACACCCTCGAAGCGGTCGACGAGCGGCGGTTGCGCGGCGCCATCCCCTCCGGGTCATTCGACCGGGAAGGTGTGGCGGTGGTGATCGGGGACGAAAACAGGGAGGGCCCTTACCAGGACATGAGCTTCGTGCTCGCCCGGTATGGCCCGGAAGGCGGCGCCGGCGGCGTTGTCGGCATCCTTGGCCCAACCCGCATGCAGTACGGCGAAGCCGTCGCGAACGTGCGCTACGTGAGCGACGTCCTGACTGAACTGATGCGCGAATGGTACGAGGCGTGAAGAGAGGTATGAGGTATGAGGTGTGAGGTATGAGCGGCCTGCTTCAGGCTGCCGGCCCGGCAGCGAGCCTCAAACCTCAGACCTCATACCTCATACCTAACCGGAGGTGGATATGAGTGATGGTACGGACGACGAGGTCCGGTTCGTAGACAAGCGGGCGGCGGCGCGCGCGGCCGAGGAAGCTGCGGAAGCATCGGCCGATGCTGCCGTGGCCGAACCCGAAGCCGGCGAACTCGCGGCCGAACGCGAAAAGGCCGAGACCTACTACAAGAACTGGCAGCGTGCCGCAGCCGACTTCGCGAACTACAAGCGGCGCGTCGAGCAGGAGCGGCAGGAGACGGCGCGGCTTTCGAACGCAGCCCTCGTCATCAACCTGCTGCCCGTGTACGACGACATGGACCGCGCGGTCGGCTCGGTCGATTCGACGCTGGCCGGGCTGAACTGGGTGCAGGGCATCATGGCCATTCACGCCAAGTTCGGCCGCCTGCTCGAAGCCATGGGCGTGACTGAAGTGAAGGCCGAGGACGGCCAGTTCGACCCCGCCTGCCACGAAGCCATCGGCCGCCAGCCCGGCGAAGACGGCAAGGTGCTGCACGTGGTCCAGAAGGGGTACGAACTGCAGGGGAAAGTCATCCGCCCGGCGATGGTGATCGTCGGCAGCGGCGAGTAGGGCCGGCAACGGCAAGCCACGAAAACTGAGGGAACAAAGGAACAACGATGGCAAAAGTAATTGGTATTGACCTGGGGACGACGAACAGCTGCATGGCCGTGATGGAAGGCGGCGAACCCGTCGTCATTCCCAACGCCGAAGGCGCGCGCACCACCCCGTCGATCGTCGCCGTGACCAAGGGCGGCGAACGCCTCGTGGGCCAGGTGGCGAAGCGCCAGGCGGTCACCAACCCGGAGCACACGGTCTACAGCATCAAGCGCTTCATGGGCCGCAAGCTCGATGACCCGGAGGTCCAGCGCGACCTCAAGCTCGTGCCGTATTCGGTGACGGCGGCGGCCAACGGCGATGCCAGCGTGAAGCTCGGCGAGCGCCAGTACAGCCCGCCCGAAGTGAGCGCGATGATCCTCCAGAAGCTGAAGGCCGACGCCGAAGCCTACCTCGGCGAGCCCGTGAACGAAGCGGTCATCACCGTCCCGGCCTATTTCAACGACGCCCAGCGCCAGGCCACCAAGGACGCCGGCAAGATCGCCGGCCTCGAAGTGCTGCGCATCATCAACGAGCCGACGGCCGCCTCGCTCGCCTACGGCCTCGACAAGAAGGGCGACGAACTGATCGCGGTCTATGACCTCGGCGGCGGCACGTTCGACATCTCCATCCTCGAAATTGGCGAGGGCACCTTCCAGGTGCTGAGCACGAACGGTGATACCCACCTCGGCGGCGACGACTTCGACCAGCGGGTCATCGACTGGCTGATCGACGAGTTCAAGAAGGCCGAGGGCATCGACCTGCGGCAGGACCGCCAGGCCCTCCAGCGCCTCAAGGCCGAAGCCGAAAAGGCGAAGGTCGAACTTTCGAGCGCACAGTCGACCGATGTGAACCTGCCGTTCATCACCGCCGACGCCAGCGGCCCGAAGCACCTCAACATCACGCTCACGCGGGCGAAGCTCGAACAGCTCGTCGGCGACCTGCTGACCGGGACACTCGAACCGGTGAAGAAGGCCCTCGCCGATGCCGGCAAGAAGCCGGGGGATGTCGACGAAGTGGTGCTCGTGGGCGGCCAGACGCGTATGCCGGCGGTCCAGCGGATCGTTGCGGAGTACTTCGGCAAGGACCCTCACAAGGGCGTGAACCCGGACGAAGTGGTCGCCATCGGCGCCGCCGTCCAGGCCGGTGTCCTCAAGGGCGACGTGAAGGACGTCCTCCTGCTCGACGTCACCCCGCTGACCCTCGGCATCGAGACTCTGGGCGGCGTCATGACCCCGATCATCCAGCGCAACACCACCATCCCGACGGCCAAGAGCCAGACCTTCAGCACGGCCGCCGACAACCAGCCGAGCGTGGAGATCCACGTCCTCCAGGGCGAACGGCCGATGTCGAGCGACAACAAGTCGCTCGGGCGGTTCATCCTCGACGGCATCCTCCCGGCGCCGCGCGGCATCCCGCAGATCGAAGTCACCTTTGACATCGACGCGAACGGCATCGTGAACGTCGGCGCGCGTGACAAGGGCAGCGGACGCGAGCAGAAGATCACGATCCAGTCCTCAGGCGGTCTCTCGAAGGAAGAGATCGACCGGATGCAGCGCGAGGCCGAACTGTTCGCCGATGACGACCGCAAGAAGCGCGAGTCCATCGAACTGAAGAACACGGCCGACTCCATGGCCTACCAGGCCGAGAAGACGCTGCGCGACAACGCCGACAAGGTCCCCGCAGACCTGAAGGCCGACGTCGAGGCGAAGATCGCCGATGTGAAGGCCGCCATCGAGTCCGATGACGCTGACCGCATGCGCAGCGCCACGGACGCCCTCAGCAGCTCGCTCTCGAAGATCGGCGAGGCCGTGTACGGCGCAGCCGGCGCGGCAGCGGGCGAACCGGGCCCCGATGGCTTCGCCGGCGGAGCAGCCCCCGGCGGCGCCGAAGAAGGCACCGTGGAGGGCGAGTTCCGGGAAGTCTAGGAATTGGGGATTTTTGATTTCGGATTTTGGATTGAGCCGCCCGCTCGCCAGGGACCGAAGTCGTACCGGGGGGCCGTTGCGGTAACGCGGCGGCCCCCCGGTTCTATTGCGGATTTCGGATTGGGGATTTTGGATTGCGGATTGGCCCCGCCTCCAGCCCCGGAGTCTGCAATCCGCAATCCCCAATTGGTCGGCCTGGCGGGGAATCCAAAATCCAGAATCGAGAATCCAAAATCCGACGCCGCTGGGGAATCCAAAATCCAAAATCGAGAATCCAAAATCGGTTGGGTCACATAAGCCTTTTCGGCTCCCTGCTCTTCGTTTTGTCTTGTCCAATCACGGGGTGAGACGTAATCGTTGGGGGTTGTTCAAGGGTTCGTGAAGGACTCTCGGAAGACGTCATAAGTGGCTTGGAAGTGGTCTCGGGGGCCGCTACATTTCGCGGCGTTGGAGGCGGGGTGGCCGAGAGCCACACCGCAGGCGGGGAAGGGCTTACCGGCCCGGAAACGCCGAAGGCGAAGCGATTCGGGGTCACGGCCCCGGAAGCGCCGCCACCACCAGCGGGGCCGCCAGGCCGGGCAACCGGTGTGGTGGCAGGGTGGTACCGGTTGTGAGGCGCCGCAAGGCAGCCCGGCCAGGAAGCCCCCGGCGCCGCAAGGCCCGGCAGCGCGCAGTGGTGCGAGCCTGCTGTTTGTCCCGGCCCACGGGCGCAAGCCCAAAGCCAGGACCGCTCCCGGGAGAGGGCCCAACCCGCAAGGGCCACGGTTCGCCGCCCGGTGACAAGGATGCGCAGGCAGGGTTCCCGGCAGACACCTCCACACACCAGAGGGCCGTTCCCACCGCGAG
>JBDHWA010000074.1:0-8264 GCA_039809945.1 Dehalococcoidia bacterium
TCACCGCGGGGGTCCTCGGCGGGGTCCACGAAACCGCGCAACTGGTGCTCCCGCGGCTCGTCCGGCGCTCCCGCCTGTACGAGGTGACGGCGAAGAACATGCTGCGCATCGGGATCGAACTGGTCGGCGGCGTCGAACCGGCAGCGCCGGCCGAGGGCGCAGCGGCCGCGCCGGGAGCGGGCAAGCTGGCAATCAAGAAAGCGGCGGGCAACGCGGTCGAGTTCGGATCCATCGCTGCCTTCGGATTCTCGCCGTTGTGGCTGCTGGCGGCGGCCTCCGACATCCTCCACGGCTCGCGTACGTACCTCTCCGCGCTCGAAGAAGAGCTGGCGAAGGCGGGCGTCCTCGCCGAGGGCGCGCACTTCGGGTCCGTCGAGGACCTGCTCGGCGCGCTCGAAGGGACCACCGGGACAACCGCAGGACTGATCGATATGCCGCCACTGGAACTGCGCGAACTGCGAACGTCAGTGGCGGAACTGCGCAACGGCGCGACGAGCCTGCCGACACCGAAGGAGCTCGCGGACCTTTTCGACGGCCTCGTGCGGACGGCGCGAGCGGAAGGGCGGTCGCTGCTCGACGTCTCTACCGGCGTCGGGCTGGCGTTCCTCACGTCGGCCCGGAACGTCGGCCGCGACCACGTTTTCGCACCCTACCGTGAGGACTGGAAGCCGCTGCGGGACGAGGGTTTTGGGGCGTACGCCGCACGGGTTGCCGGGCCGTACCGGCGGGCCATCGGGGGCCACTTCGACGCGGGCAGGCAATCGTGGACGGAGCGGTTGGTCGAGGAGGTTCGGGCGAGAGACTGGCGCCGCCCGTGGCGGAGGAAGGCAGCCGGCTAGGCTTCGTACTCTTCGCGGCCGCCGTTTTCAGGGATGCCGGTGAGGCGTGCAGGGATCCAGTCGGCAAGCAGTTCGTCGATACGGTCCTTCGCCTGGATGAGGGAGTGGCCGGCCTCTGCGTAAAGGACGATGCGCTTCGGCTCGAGCGCGCGGCGGTAGATGTCCTCGCTCGCTTCGTGGCTGAGCACCGAATCGGACATGCCGTGGACGAGGAGCAGCGGCCTGTTCAGGTTTTCGACCTGGCGGGTGCCGTAGAGCTGGGGCGACATGGAGACAACGCCGCGCACCATGGGGTGGAGTTCGCCGGCCTTGATGACGACCGCTCCGCCGAAGCTGTGGCCGACGAGCAGGAGGTCAGTCGCGCCGATGCCCTTGAGGAACGAGCAGCCGGCGAGCGCATCGAGGACGCACTCCTCGAAGTCGTTGGGCTTGCGGTACTCGACGCGGAGGACGGTGACTTTCGCGGAAGAAAGCAGGAGCGGGAGACGGGCGTACAGGCTGTCCGCGGGGCCATCGAGACCGCCCCTGGCGCCGCCGACGCAGACCACCGCGGTCGTGCCGCCTTCTACCGGGTGGAGGATCCCTTCGATTGGGCCGCGCGTGGTTTCGAGGCGGACACGGAGCGTATCCGGGCCGTCGAGCGGCTGAGCGGCCACGCGGAGGACGCGCAGATCGAGGTCCTGCGCGGGCTCTTCGGGTTCATCCCACATGTTTCCGGGCACATTTGAACTATACGTTGTTGGCGACAGCCGTGGATTCATTCGACGCGTGACAACACCTTCCCATTGGCTGAGCGCCTGCTAGGATGCAGTCATCCCGGGCTGTCCCGGTTCACCTGATCACGCCCCCGAAGGAGGAACGGCGACGCATGTGCGGAATCTCCGGCATCCTTCGCGCAGGTGGCGAACCCGTTCCTCCCGGGCTCATCGACGCAATGATTGCGACACTCCGCCACCGGGGTCCGGACGGCGAGGGAGCGTACTTCGCGCCCGGAATCGCCTTTGGGCACACGCGGCTGGCCATCCTCGACCTGACTTCGGCCTCGGACCAGCCATTCATCGACGACGAAGCCGGGCTTGCCCTGAGCTTCAACGGTGAGATCTACAACTACCTCGAACTGCGCGATGAGTTGAAGGCGCTCGGCCAGACCTTCCGCTCGGCCGGGGATACGGAAGTGCTCCTCCGGGCGTACCAGCAGTGGGGCGCCGGGTGCCTGGCGAGGCTGAACGGCATGTTCGCCTTCGCCCTCTGGGACGCGAACAAGCGGAAACTGCTCCTCGCCCGGGACCGCTTCGGTGAGAAGCCGCTCTACATCGCGCGGTCGGCGAAGGGGCTGGTGTTCGCCAGCGAGATGAAGGCGATCCTCGCGGCCCGGCCCGAATTGCGGACTCCGAACGAGCGCGCCATCTACCGTTACCTCGCGCGCGGGGACCTCGACCTCGACCACGAAAGCTTCTTCGCGGGGATCGAAAGCCTGCCCGGCGGCTGTTACCTCGAACTCGACAGCGAAGGTCGCGGCGAAGTCCGGCGGTACTGGGAACCACGGGCGGAGAAGGCGCCTGCCTCCCGGGCCGAGGCTGTGGAACGCTTCCGCGAATTGCTGTTCGACAGCGTGCGCATCCGCCTGCGCAGCGATGTGCCGGTGGGCAGCAGTCTGAGCGGCGGGCTCGATTCGTCCAGCATCGTCTCCACGATCCATGCGGAGAAGACGACGCGGTCGGTGCACCAGAAGACCTTCAGCGCGCGCTTCCATTCGAAAGCGCACGACGAGGGCCGGTTTATCGAAGTGGTCACCTACCGTGTGGAGGCTGACTCGCACGACGTCTGGGTGGAGCCGGAGAAGTTCATCGACGAGTTCGAACTGCTGCAGCACCACCAGGAAGAGCCGATGGCGAGCGCGAGCCCGTTCGCGCAGTGGCTGGTGATGCGGCTCGCCCGGGAGAACAACACGACGGTGCTGCTCGACGGGCAGGGCGCGGACGAGATCCTCGCGGGGTATGACCAGGCGCACGGGATGTTCCTCGCGCACTGGCTCCGGCGGGGGCGAATCGACAAGGTGCTGCGCGAAACGGCCAGCTACGGCCGGCGTTACCGATCGCTGCGCGACCCGCTCCAGTTCGCGGCGTACTACTCACTGCCCGGAGGGTTCCGGGACCGGCTGGTGGAGCGCTACTACCGGTCAGCCTCGGTGGTTTCGGCAGAGTTGCACCGGCGGTTCGCCCCGGCCCACGTCGATGCGCCGGCGCCATTCCCGGACCGGCTTCGGAACGAACTGGTGCGCTGGCAGACAACCACACAGTTGCCGGAGTTCCTCCGCTACGCCGACCGCAACAGCATGGCCTTCAGCCGGGAGGTGCGCCTGCCGTTTCTGGACCACCGTCTCGCCGAGTTCTGCTTCGGCTTGCCGCCGGACCTGCTGCTCAAGGGTGCGACGACCAAGGTCATCCTGCGGGAGGCGATGCGCGGCATCGTGCCGGACAAGATCCTCGACCGGAAAGACAAGCTGGCCTACGCGCCGCCCCAGCGGCAATGGAACCACGGGCCGCTGCGCCCCTGGATCCTGGCGATGCTACAGCGGGCCGCCGGGCGCACCGGGATCTTCAGCGCCGAGGCGGTGAAGGATGTACAGGCCCGTTTCGAAGCCGGCGGAGACGACACGCTGGCCTGGCGAATCGCCAGCACAGAAGCCTGGTTCGGGGCGGTTGTGGAACGCGCGCCGGGCGCCCCGGCCGCGGGGGCAGAACGAACGCCAATAAGCTGGTAACCTCGCTCTCTGTAACCGAACACGATTCGAACCAGACTCGATCGTGCTTCGCACCACACTGAGAGGAACTTTCTACATGGCAATCTCATTCGAAGGCCAGGTTGCACTGGTCACCGGCGCAGGCGCCGGACTCGGCCGGGCGTACGCGCTCGACCTCGCGGCGCGCGGCGCCAAGGTCGTCGTGAACGACCTCGGTGGCGACCCGCACGGCCAGGGCGAGAACCGCGCCGCGGCCCAGAAGGTCGTCGACGAAATCAAGGCGGCTGGCGGCGAGGCCACCCCGAACTACAACTCGGTGGCGGACTACGACGGCGGCTTCAACATGGTGAAGACGGCCATCGACACTTACGGCCGCCTCGACGTGGTGATCTGCAACGCCGGCATCCTCCGCGACATCGCCTTCCACAACATGAGCGAAGACGACTGGGACAAGGTGTTCGCGGTTCACATCAAGGGTTCGTTCACGGTTCTCCGCGCGGCATGGCCGGTCTTCCGCCAGCAGTCCTACGGCCGCGTCATCCTCACCACCTCGTCGTCGGGCATTTACGGGCAGTTCGGCCAGGCCAACTACGGCTCCGCCAAGACCGCGATGCTCGGCCTGATGAACGTGCTGAAGCAGGAAGGCGCGAAGTACAACGTCAACGTCAACACCATCGCCCCGGTGGCCGGCACGCGCCTGACCCAGACCGTGATGCCGCAGGAGATGGTGGACCGGCTGAAGCCCGAACTGGTTGCCCCGGCAGTCGTCTACATGGCTTCGAAGGAGTGCGAGGACAGCGGCCTGATCATCGAAGCGGGCGCGGGCAACTTCAACCGCGCCGCCATCGTGAAGGGCCCCGGCCTGCAGCCCGGGATGGCCGACACGAAGACGGCCGAGTGGTGCCAGGAGAACTGGTCCGCGATCACCAGCCTCGAAGGCGCCGAGCCCATGTGGCGCACCGGCCAGACGCTGAAGGCGTACCTCGCGGAGAAGGCCAAGGCCTGAGCCGCAGCAGCTCGCTGCAAACGCAATCGGGGAGGCGATATCGCCTCCCCGATTTTTCGTTGTCGGAGCGCAGGGCTTCCGCGCGCTGCCTCAGCCAGCGTGGCGGTTCCGGTTGCGGGCCTCGCGGTAGGCCTCCGCGAAGTCCTTCATTTCGCCGTCGGGGTAGTAATCCTTCACGAGGTGCTGGCGCAGGCCGCGCGAGTCGCCGGCGTGGATACCGCGCTGGCTCGGCAGACTGCGCGGGCGCTCGGGGACGAGGTCTCCGCCGGCGACGCTGAGGAAATCGAGCGGACCACGGAAGCGCGTGGCGTCGTACTCGAGCGCGTTCACGTCGACCGTCACGTAGAGCGGCACCTTCATGTTCGAACTGGCCTTGAGCGGCCGGTTGCTGACGGCGAGAGCGAGCCTGTCCGCGTAGAGCGACGCCTGGCGGCCGCTGCACTGCAGGAGGATGACGGCGAAGGTCGCCTCATCCAGCCGCGAGACGAAGTCCGAGGTGCGGGTGATGCGCCGGAGTGTCTCGACCACATGGTCCACGGCCTGTTTTGCCGTGCCCGCGCCCCACGAATTCCGCAATTCCTCGAATTGGCCGATGCGGATGACGGCCAGCGTGAGCGCGTGTGAGTAGCGTTCTGCTCGGGCGATGTCACGCGAGAGCGTGTCGATAAGCTGGCTGCGGGTTGGCAGGCCGGTCGCCCGGTCGATCGGGAGTTCCTCGCCGTCTTCGCTCGAGTCCGATTGACTGTGCGAGAGAGCGCGGACGCCGTGGAAGACGAAGGCGCTGAGCCCGGCGGTTGAGGCCATCATGATGAGGCCGACGGTGCCAGAGAACTTCAGGGCCACGCCAGCTTCGGCGACGAGGAGCACGATGCCAAGCGTGACGACCGCGCGGCGCATGATCGCGAAGCGGCGCTCGGGCCCCTGCGGGATATCCACCATCGAGTGCAGCCAGCGGCGCAACGTACGGCTCATTACACCTTCCCGCGCCCGGCTTCGGTGCGCGTTCGGAGGAATTATCGGCGATAAACGGGGCGAAAATGGTCGACAGGCGGTGTCTGCCGGTGAGGGATCCGTTACATGCAGGTGACCATGTGGCCTTCGGGCGGTGACCGAACAGCCATTGCGAAAGAACCGGGCCCGGTGTAGCTTCCTGAACAGAACATTTGCTGTTCGGGATCGCTGGGGGTGCCCTCGCGGGCTGAGATCAGACCCCTTGAACCTGACCACGTTTATACGTGCGGAGGAAAGCGATCGGAACCGGCGCAGAGTGCGTACGGAGTCCGGCTTTCCGGGCTCCTTTTTGTTGGCCCGGAGGTCCCCCGGCCCTCGGGCAGCGAGAAGGAGTTCCCGCCGTGCGAAGGCTTGCGCTGCTCTTGCTCGGTCTTGTTTCCCTCTTCGCCCTGGTCAGCTGCGGCGACGATTCGGATGGCAAGACGCTCACCGTCATCACCCACGATTCATTCAACCTCAGCGAAGACCTGGTCAAACAGTTCGAACGCGACAACGGCGTGACCGTGAAGCTGCTCCCTCGCGGCGACGCCGGATCGATGCTGACCGCGCTTGTCCTCACGAAGAAAAACCCCGAGGGGGACGTCGCCTTCGGCGTGGACAACACGCTGCTCGCGCGGGCGTTGAAAGAGGGGGTGTTCGCGCCGTATTCCTCGCCGCTGCTGGAGCGTGTGCCAGAGGAGTACCAGGGCGAGGGCGGGAATGCCGTCACACCGGTCGATTACAGTTACGTCAACTTTAACTATGACATCGCGCGGCTGAAGGAGCTGAAACTCGACCCGCCGAAGCGGCTTGAGGACCTGCTAGACCCGAAGTACAGGGGACTGACCGTGGTCGAGAACCCGGCTTCTTCGTCGCCTGGGCTGGCGTTCCTGCTCGCCACGGTGGACTACTTCGGCGAGGGCAAGTACCTCGACTGGTGGGCGGGCATGCGCGCGAACGGCCTGCAGGTGGCCGATGGCTGGGAGACCGCCTATAACACGAACTTCTCACTCCACGGAGGCGGCCAGCCGATCGTGTTGAGCTACGCGACCAGCCCGGCGTTCGAACAGCTCTTCGCCGACCCTCCGCGGCCGGACGCGCCGACAGCGAACATCCTCGCGGACAAGGCCGTGTTCCGGCAGGTGGAGTACATCGGCGTGCTGAAGGGCACGAAGAACGAGACGCTCGCGCACAAGTTCATCGACTTCATGCTGAGCGTGCCGGTGCAGGAGGACCTCCCGGGGCAGATGGCGGTGTACCCGGTCAACAGCGAAGCGAAGACCCCGGAAGCGTTCGCAACGTTTTCGAAGGTGACGGTCGCGCCGGCGAACGTTCCGGCGGCAGTCATCGCTGAGAAGAGCCAGCAGTGGATCGCAGACTGGACGCGCGTGGTGCTGCGGTGAGGATCGATGCCGGGACGCGGGCTGCATGGCTGGCGCTCCCGGCGCTGGCGCTGATCGGGCTGTTTCTCGTCTACCCACTGGCCGAGATCCTGCGGGTGTCATTCGCCCGCGGGGAGAGCCTGTCGCCGCTGTTCGAGGACAACTACTTCCTCGGCAGGCTGTGGTTCAGCGCGTGGCAGGCGGCCCTTTCGACAGCGCTTTCGCTGGCGCTGGCGATCCCGCTCGCGTGGGTGTTCGCGTGCCACCGGTTCCCGGGGAAGGGGACCCTCGAAGCACTCCTGCTCGTGCCGTTCGTCCTGCCGACTATCGTCGTGGCGGTCGCGTTCACGGCCCTGGTTGGCCCGCGCGGGGCGCTCAACGTCGCGCTGATGAAGCTGCCCGGTGTTTCGAATCCACCGATCGACCTGATGAACACGCTCTGGGCGATCCTGCTCGCGCACGTGTTCTACAACGCGGCGTTTTGCGCGCGGATCATCGCGACGAACTGGCGGGCGATCGACCCGCGCACCGAGGACGCCGCCCGGATGCTCGGTGCCGGCGCGCGCCAGCGGTTCCTCGCGGTGACCCTGCCGCAGCTGCGCAACGGCATCCTCGCGGCGGGGGCGCTCGCGTTCCTGTTCTGCTTCACCAGTTTCGGCGTCGTGCTGATCCTCGGCGGGCCGAAGTACAGCACGCTCGAGACCGAGATCTACCGCGAATCGCTCTTCCTTTTCCGGCTGCCAATTGCGGCGGTCCTGGCCATCGTCCAGATGGCGGTGACGTTCTCCGCGGTCGCCATCAGCACGCGGCTGCAGTCGCGCGTACCGGGCGGCTCCCACGGGCGGCGGGAGTCTGCGTTCACACGGGAGACACTCGTGGCAGGATCGGCTGTCCTCGTAGTGGCCGGTCTGCTGACGCTGGCGCCGCTGGCAGCGTTGGTCGAACGCTCGTTCCATGCAGGAGACGGCTATTCGCTGCGCTACTACACGACGCTGGACGAGAACGTGCGCGGGCAGGCGCTCTTCGTGGCGCCGATCGAGGCCGTCCGCAACTCACTCGTGTTCGCGGTCTGCACGGCGCTCATCGCGCTGCCAGTTGGCGGCCTCGCGGCACTCGCGGCCGTACGAACCCGCTCGACACTCGTCGAGACGCTCGTCCAGCTGCCGCTGGGGGTGTCGGCAGTCACCCTCGGCCTCGGGCTGCTCATCAGCTTCGATACGCCTCCGTTGAACCTGCGGGCAAGCCCCGCGCTCATCGTCTTCGCCCACAGCCTGGTGGCTACGCCGTTCGTAGCCCGGACGCTG
>JBDHWA010000075.1:0-8222 GCA_039809945.1 Dehalococcoidia bacterium
CGGTCATTGCTGTGCCTTCAGGTACACGGCGAGGGCCGCCGGCTGGTTCTTCAGGATGTTGCGGTTGGTCAACCATCGCAGATACGGCAGAAAGCCTCCGTGAGGACCCTTTCGCGCCTGCGTAAAGCTCCACTGCCCTTCGACCACGGAGTAGCCCTCAGGCGCGGGCTCGGTGACCGGCCAGATCACGGCCGTCGCATCCGCAGGGATAGCTGTGGCGAGGGTCACCGCTGGTCCTCCGCGAAGCGCCCAGGTCATCGAGCTTTCGAACGACGCATGGACCACGACCGGCCCGGGATGGTCCTTCACCGCCTGTTCCACGATCGCCCGGATTTCGTCTCCCTGGACGCTGGCAGCGGGGGACGGCATCGGCTCATTGGGCCCGCCGAAGGCCACGCCCGAAGCGCCGGAGAGCATGATCAGCGCCCCTACGGTGATCGGTGCGAGCAGGATGGCGCCCGCGTTCCGGCGGTTGCTGAAGAGCATCCCGAGGCAGGCGAGCGCGGCAACCCCAACGCCCAGCACGATGAGCTGGTCGTCGGCGTCCCCGACCCGGTTCACCCGCGCCCAGTCCTCCACGTACGCCTCGATCACGAGGAGGCAGAACCCCACCCCCGCGATCGGCAGGATCGCCGTCTGCCAGTCCACCCGCTGGAAAACCGAGACCATCGCCGGTACTTCGCGGCCGATGATGAGCGCGGCGGGGATGGCGACAGCCACCAGCGGTGCAGGGTCGTGCGCGCCGGCGGCCGCCAGTAACCACAACATCGCGGCGCCGAACCACGCATACAGCGAAACCTCGCTGGCCTCCCACCCCTGGTCACGCCAGCCGCGGTACACCTGGGCGGCCACAGCAACCAGTGCACCGGCGATGATTGGCGACGCGTACACCAGGGCCAGGTAGCCCGTCGACTCCGTCGACCACTCCCGGTCAAAGCCGGCGCCGAACGCAGCCACCGGCGGGATAGTCACGCCCTGCCATCCGAAGCCGAACCCGAGACTGGCAGCAGCGATACCAATCACGGCGCCACCGAGGCTCCATGCGATCGTCCCGGTCCGCGGATACTCCTGCCGCACAAGCCGCAGCGCCGCCATGGCCACCAGCAGCGGGAGAACGATGCCCCCGCTCGTCGCCGCGAAGAACCCCGCAACCGCATGGGCCCATCGTGGCGCCTGCTTCGCCTCGGCCAGGACACACAGCCAGAGCGCCACAGCCACATCGAAGCCGAAGGCTGTCGCGGTGCTTCCGCCGAGGATCGACGCCGGGTCAACCGCAAGGAGCAGCAGCGCGCCGAGCATCGCCGGCTCGCCGAATCGGGGCCGCAGGCGGTAGAGCGCGAACGGCACACTCGCACTGGCGAGGAGCGCAAGGAAGCGCGCCGGCATTTCGGACGAGGTGAAGGCGAAGCTCGCGGCGGCCAAACCCTGGAACAGCGTCGGGATGAACCGCACGCCGGTGTGCCCTTCGTGCGCCTGCCACGCCCCTGAGAGCGCATCAAGTTCGGCGCCGCCAACGGGCATGCTGAGGACGCCAGCCAGCCGCACCAGCACGAACACCGCGCCGATGCCGATCCAGAGCAGCGCGCCAAGGCTAACCTCGCGCGGGCCGCGGGCGGGCGATTCCGGCATCGTCATGGGGTGCGCACCGCAGCCTCGGGCGGCAGGCGATAGATGGTGTAGTTCCCGGACCGGTGGGCGACTTCGAGGAAGGTCGAGAAGTCCGGCAGCAGGCCCGGGTAGCGCGCCAGCTCAATCCGGCCCACCACCAGGTACTCCGCGCCGAACTCCCGCATCACCGCTTTCACGCGCACAGGATCGCCTGAGTAGTACGCAGCGTCGACCTCGTCCTGGCGGTGAAGGAACTCTGCCCGGTTCGCCGGGGTGTCCCCGCGCCACTGGATCTCGTGGAAGTACCAGCCAATCGGGGTCGCCCGTCCGGTCCGCGCTGAGATTCGGCCAGCGTCGGTGTAATCGACGCCGGCGTCGACCATCGCCGGTGCGCCGGTGCTCGGCTGCCAGCGCCGCCCGGTCGCTTCGAGGATGACGGCGTCGCGGGGGACGTTCGCGGCTATCCATTGCACGAGGTCGTATTCGCCGGGGTCCGAAGCGGCCACCGCGGCCAGGCCGTCCACGCTCGTCGTCCCGGAGAACCCGTTCGTGCGGTTGAACGCGGCGAGCAACGGGTAGCAGAGCGCGAGCCCGGTCAACCCGAGCGCCGGGACCGCAATGATGCCGAGCGGCTGGCGGCGAAGGTTTCGCAGCGCCTGGACTACGCCAACCGCGCCCGCCAGCGAAAGCAGCACCCACGCCTGGTACGAAAGCTTGAACACGGTATTGAGCCGCGGCACGCTCCCGAAGAACACATCCTTAATAAGGAAAAGTTCCGAGCCATAGAGCAGCATGACACCGAAGGCCGCGCACGCCGCCGGGAACGCGAGCGCCCGCCGCCGCAGCGATAGCGCCACCGCGCTGAAACACAACGCCCACGCGCTCAGCCCATAGATCACCAGCGTCACCCAGCCGCCAGCGCCGCGCGCATCGACCGCCGTCGACAGGTCGCCTTTCGCCATGGTCAGCCCGATCCAGCCGAGGAACGGCACGAGCGGCGCCCAGGCCGTCCCGAGCGCGACGTTCTGGGCCACCGAACCGCGAAGTCCACGGTACGACCAGGCCGCGGTGGCCAGGCCCGCGAGGCCGATCGCGCCGAACTGCAACACCAGGTGGGCCGGGCGCGTCCCGGCGCCGATGTACGGTTCGATTCCCTGCGCCTGCGACGAGAACGTGAGGAACCACGGCAGGTAGAGCACGACCGCCGCCACCGCGAGCGGAACCATGTAGGTAACCGCCCCGTACAGCGCGGGCACGAACGGCAACTGTCGCAGGTTCCTCGCGAGCACGGCGACGGCGAAAATCGCCGAGAACGTGATGACGTCCCACGCGTTCTGGAACGCCAGCCCGCCGAGGAGCACAGCGAACAGCAGCGATTCGGCCGGCGCAGCCCGGTGCCGCTTCCAGTCCAGGACGGGCCGCCCACGCCAGAGCGCCGCCGACACGCCAAGCGCGAGCAGCACCAGCGGCAACGACATCACATGCGGGTGCAGATCCCCGAGCAAAAAGCTGAAGAACGGGAACTCCGTGATGGTGTTCGGGATAATTCGCGAGCCGCGCCACCAGAACCAGAACTCCGTCGGGTACCACTCCGTGGTCCGCGGGTTTACCTGGCCGGTGTAGCAATCCGCCGCCTGGCCGGGCGCACAGGGCAGCATCCACTCCACGCCGAAGGCCTTGTAGAGCCCCTCGTTCTCGTGCCCGTGCGCGGCTGACCATTCGAACACGGCCGAAATCGACCCCGCGAACAACAACAGCGCCACCGCCAGCGCGCCCGCGGCCATCGCCGCTTTTCGGGCCCGCGAACCGAGCACCCACCGCGCGAGCGCGTACGCTAGCGAGGCGATCCCGCTCGCTGCCGCCGCGAACGTGTAAGCGAGCGCCAGGTTGTACCCGGTCGAAGCCGGCACGCCGGACACTGCGGTCAGAACGCCGGCCTGCAGGTAACCGAAGTAGTAGTAGCTCGCCCGTTCGCCCGAGAGCCACGGATCCTGCGGCGGGTAGTCCTGCGAGTTCAGGGTCGCGTTCAGGTACATCAGGTCCATCGGTTGTTCGGTCCCGCCGATTTCGCTGTTGTACGAACGAAACGCTGTGTAGCTGAAGAATGCGAACGTGAACACCGCGCCCGCGATGACCACCCCCGGCCACGCACGGCGCCAGGTCACCTTGAACCAGCGGTCCCGGCCCACGACTGCCGCGGAGATGAGCGCCACAACGATGACCGCCACGAAGTAGTCGCGCCGCCCGGGCCCCAGCAGGTGGAGCACCCGGAGGATGAAGTACAGGTAGCCGCTGAGCAGCAAACCGAGCGGGAAACTGAGCGCCGCGCCAGCATCGGGCAGGCGGCGCATCACCACGGCCGCGATCGGGAACCCGCAGGCGGCGATCACCATCGCCGCGGCCCAGAACGCGAGCACGTCGACCATCAGGCCTCCTGGGCCAGCAGCGAATCCACGAACGCCTCCGCATCGAACGGCGCGAGGTCGTCCATCTTTTCGCCCGTGCCGATGAACCGTACCGGGATGCCCAGTTCGTGGGCGATGGCGAACGCGATCCCTCCCTTCGCCGTGCCGTCGAGCTTCGCGAGGATGATGCCGGTCACACCCACGGCCTCGGCGAACGTCTTCGCCTGCATCAGGCCGTTCTGGCCCGTCGTCGCGTCAAGCACGAGGAAGGTCTCGTGCGGCCCGTCCGGGTGGTTCCGCTGGATGATGCGGTGCATCTTCTTCAGCTCTTCCATCAGGTTCAGCTTGGTGTGCAACCGGCCGGCCGTGTCGACGATGACGAAGTCGGCCTTTGCGTTTTCGGCGGCCGACAGGGTATCGAAGACCACGGCTCCCGGGTCCGCACCCGGCTGGTGTGCGATCACCCGCACGCCGATGCGCTCGCCCCAGACCTTGAGCTGGTCCGTGGCTGCCGCCCGGAAGGTGTCGGCTGCTCCGAGGACGACGGTCGCGCCGTCGCGCTTGAAGGCGTGCGAAAGCTTCGCGATCGAGGTCGTCTTCCCGGCGCCGTTCACCCCGACCACGAGGATGATGGTCATCGCCGGCGCATCTTCGCTCTGCCAGGCCAGAGGCTCATCGGCCGGCTCGTAGAGCACGTCAAGCAGCTCCTCGCGGAGGAGTTCACGGACCCGCGCGCTCTGCTTTACACCCTCGTCCTTCACCCGCTTGCGCACCGCATCCACGATGACGGTGGTGGTTTCGAGCCCGGCATCGGCGCCGATCAGGATCTCTTCCAGTTCATCCCAGAGGTCGTCAGTGAAGTCCGCGCGTTCGAAGAGTCCGCCAAGCCGGCCGAAGAATCCCCGCCGGGTCCGCTGCACTGCCCGCTCGGTTTGTTCCTGGACCTCAGCCCGCTCCTCTTCCGTCGGCTCGAACGATGCCGGTTCTTCGTCGGCGACCGCTTCTTCCGCCTGCGCCTCGATGGGCTGGTCTGCCGGCTTCTTTCGCCAGAATCTCACGCGCTGCCCCTGCTCCCTCGGTTAGGGCGATGGTAATCGGGCACGGGGTAAGGGTCAGATCGAGGAGCCGGGTTGAGGGGGAACGGTGGGGGACGCCGGGAGCTGGTGGGCGATACTGGATTCGAACCAGTGACCTCTGCGATGTCAACGCAGCGCTCTAACCATCTGAGCTAACCGCCCCGGCGCGGAAACGTCAGAATACCGCAGCTCGCGCCAACCTGCCAACGCGGCGCCGAACTCAAGCCCGCAGCACCTCTCAATCTTATCTAACACCACCATTCTTGATAAGTGTCGCCTAAGATCGATCATCTGCATTGACTGGCAGTTTTGCGACGCCCTACCTTCAGCTTAGATTCAGCTTCGCTGTAGATGAGGGGAGAACCACCTTGTTCGTCGCCATGAACCGATTCGCAATCAACCCCGGCCGCGAGGCCGACTTCGAAACCGCCTGGCGCTCGCGCCGCAGCTTCCTCGACAGCGTGCCCGGCTTCGTCCACTTCGCGCTGCTCAAGGGCGACCAGCCCGGCGAGTACATCTCACACACGACCTGGCAGTCACGCGCCGCCTTCGAGGCATGGACCACGTCCGAGCAGTTCCGAGCAGGCCACGGCCAGACCGCCATGGACGGCGTCCTCGCCGGCCACCCGGCCGTTTCCCTCTACGAGGTCGCCCTCGAACAGGCGGCGCCCGCCGCGGTCTAAGCAGGCATCAGCGACTGGCGCGTGGTCTCGCTGGCTTCGGGGGCAGCGAGGCCACGTAGCCATAGGCTGCGGCCACCCATCGGCGCAGCTCTGGTTCGGCCGGCAATGTCGCCGCGTCCCACACCACGAACGACTTCATCACCCGTCCTGCCAGCGGTGCGAACGGCAGCGCCCCGGCCGCCAGCGCAGCCTCGCGAGCGTCCGGGGGCAGCTTGAACACGAATCCCGACTCGTGCAGGCCCATGAACATGTTCCCGTGCACGAAGCAGGCCGGGTAGCCGAACATCTTCCGCTCCTCGCCCTCTGGCCCGCCCGGCGCAACCGCCTCGAACATCTCCCGCACAGCCTCGGCCACCTTCGAAAGCGCCATCGTTCCCTCTTGCCGGCGGATGTGCCGTGTGTGGTATCGTAATTCGCACTAACGGCAGTGACCGGGACGAGTAGCCCGCCGCCCCCAACAGAGAGACGCGCCACCGGCTGAAAGCGCGCCGCCAGGCAGGCCAAAACCACCCGCGAGCCGGCCCCGAAGCGGACCTTCCCCGCGAAGGCCGATAAGGACGCCCGCATGGCCCCCGTTACGGGCCCCAGGAAGGTCCTTCCACCATTCCCCGGGAAGGACGAAGTTGGGTGGAACCACGGGCCCGTCGCCCGTCCCAATGGCACGACGACATCGATTTTGGATCGTGATTCTGGATTCTGGATTCCGGCTGTCCCTGCGACGCCAATCCCCAATCTGCAATCCGCAGTCCGCAATTGGAGAATCGGGTGTCTGAAGCTATCGAATCCCACGTTGACCTCAACTCGCTGCCGAAAGAGGAGCGCCTGAACCGGCGGCGGCACTCCGCCGCCCATGTCCTCGCCGAGGCGATGGTCGAACTCTTCCCCGACGCCGAACTCGGCATCGGCCCGCCGATCGACACCGGGTTCTACTACGACTTCCGCCTCCCCCGCTCGCTCACGCCGGAAGACCTGACCTGGCTCGAAGAGCGCATGCGCAAATCCGTGAAGGGCAAGCACGCCTTCCAGATGGCCAGCATCACCAAGGCCGAAGCCGAGCAGAAGTGGGCGAAGCAGCCCTTTAAGCTCGACCTCCTCGCTGACCTCGATGAGGGCAACGTGACGCAGTGCACCCACGCCGCCTTCACCGACCTCTGCCGCGGCGGCCACGTCAACAACACGGGCGAACTCGGCGCGTTCAAGCTCATGAGCATCGCCGGCGCGTACTGGCGCGGCAGCGAAAAGAACCCCCAGCTCCAGCGCGTCTACGGGGCGCTCTTCGAAACCCCGGAAGAGCTCGCCGAATACGAACACCAGCTCGAAGAAGCCCGCCGCCGCGACCACCGCCGCATCGGCAAGGAACTGAAGATCTTCGAGCTGTTCGAGAACATCGGACCCGGCCACGTGGTCTGGTTGCCAGCCGGCGCCACCATCCGACGCGAACTCCAGCGCTGGATCGAAGACCTCGAAATCGAGCGCGGCTACCAGCACGTCATCACCCCGAACGTCGGCAAGCGCGAGTTGTACGTGCGCTCGGGCCACTGGGAGCACTACCAGGACGCGATGTACCCGGTGATGGAGCGCGAAGGCGAGGAGTACTGCCTCCGCCCGATGAACTGCCCGCACCACATCATGGTGTTCGAATCCGAGCTCCACTCCTACCGCGAACTCCCCATCCGCATCGCCGAGCTCGGCAACATGCATCGCTGGGAGAAGAGCGGGCAGGTCACCGGCATGAGCCGCGTCCGCATCATGACCCTCAACGACGCGCACATCTTCTGCGCCGATGAGGCGATGGTGGAGTCCGAAGTCGAAGGCGTGCTCCAGCTCATGGAGCACGTCTACGGCGTCCTCGGCCTGAAGAACTACCGCTACCGCCTCTCCCTCGGCGACCGCAACAACACGGAGAAGTACGTCGATAACCCGCCGATGTGGGACATGGGCGAGAACCTCCTCCGCCGCGTGCTCAACAAGGTCGGCCTCGAATACTACGAAGCCGCCGATGAGGCCGCCTTCTACGGCCCCAAGATCGACGTCCAGTTCCAGACCGCCCAGGGCAAGGACGAAACGCTAGTGACCGTGCAGGTCGACTTCCACCTGCCGAACCAGTTCCAGCTCGAGTACATCGGCGAGGACGGCGGCCGCCACCGGCCGATCATCGTCCACCGCGGCGTCATCTCCACCCTCGAACGGATGACGGCGCTCCTCATCGAGGAGTACGAGGGCAACTTCCCTCTCTGGCTCTCGCCGGTGCAGGCGGTGGTCATCCCCATCGCCGATCGCCACATCGAGTACGCCGAAGAAGTGGCGAAGCAGCTCCGCGCCGTCCGCCTCCGCGTCGAGGTCGATACCCGCGGCGAACGCATGAACGCCAAGATCCGCGACGCCCAGGTGCGCAAGATCCCGTACATGCTCGTCGTCGGCGACCGCGAAGCTGAGGCGAAAGCGGCGGC
>JBDHWA010000076.1:0-8191 GCA_039809945.1 Dehalococcoidia bacterium
CCGTGCCGGTGGCTCACAGTGGATGAACTTGAGCAGTCGTTTTCGCTGCCAGCGCCCGATGGTACGCTCGTCCGCGTGGCCGAGGATGTGCGCCTCCTCGGGATCCGCGCACTCCATGCCGCCAACCAGGAGCCCTGACCGATGCTGAGCCTGCAGTACATTCGCGAAAACGTGGACCGCGTGAAGCGAGACGTGCTGCTGCGGAACGCCACCGCGCCCATCGATCGCATCCTTCAACTCGACGAGGAGCGACGGGAGCTCCTCCAGCAGGTTGAGGCGCTCCGCGCCCGCCGCAACGCGGTCAGCAAGGCGATCGGCGCTTCGAAGGATGCCGCAGGACGGGATGAGCGCATCGCCGAGATGCGCGTTGTCGGGGACGAAATCAACCAGCTCGACGCGCGCCTCAAGGCCGTTGAGACCGAACTCCAGGCGAAGCTCTACGAGGTGCCGAACATCCTCGACCCAAGCGTCCCACGTGGCCCGGATGAAACCTCCAACGAGGTCGTCGCGGTCGTGGGAAGTATCCCGGAGTTCTCGTTCGCGCCCCGTCCCCATTGGGAGCTGGGTGAACTGGTGAACGGCCTCGATATCGAGCGCGGCGCCAAGATGTCCGGCTCGCGCTTCTACACGCTGCGCGGCCCGCTGGCGAAGCTCCAGCGCGCCCTCATCCAGTTGATGCTCGACGAACACAGCAAGGCCGGTTTCACGGAGTCGTACCTGCCCTACATGCTGAGCGAAGCCTCGCTCTACGCCGCCGGTCAGCTGCCGAAGTTCCGCGACAACCTGTACCGCGACGCCGAGGAGGACTACTTCTTCATCCCCACGGCCGAAGTCGCCTTCGTGAACCTCTACCGCGACGAGATCATCCCGCCGGGCCAACTGCCGATGCGGTTCGTCGGCCACACGCCATGCTTTCGCCGCGAGAAGATGAGCGCCGGCCGCGACGTCCGCGGAATCAAGCGCGGCCACCAGTTCGAAAAGGTGGAGATGTTCGTCTACTGCGAGCCCGACCGGAGCGGCGAAGAGCTCGAGGCGCTCCTCGTGCGTGCCTGCTCCATCCCTGAGAAGTTGGGGCTGCCATATCGCGTCCTCGCGCTCTGCTCGGGGGACATCGGGTTCAACTCGACCAAGACGTTCGATCTGGAAATCTGGGCGCCCGGCCAGGGCGAATGGCTGGAGGTCAGTTCAGCCTCGAATTGCCTCGACTTCCAGGCGCGGCGGGCCAATATCCGCTACCGCACGGCGGCCGACGCACCAACGGCGTATCCGCACATGCTCAACGCCAGCGGCCTCGCCCTCCCTCGCACGCTCATCGCCGTCATGGAGAACTACCAGCGGGAGGATGGCAGCATCGGCGTCCCAGAGGCCCTGCAGTCATACATGGGGATCGACGTCATCCCTGCCGTGTAGTGGTTGGAGCTTCGCCCGTGGCAGCTTAGGATCGCCCGCACGTTTGAAGCCGGTGATTCAGCGTCAGTTGGGGGCGACTCATGCCGGAACGGGTCCGTCAACGCCAGGAATGGCAGTTCTTTCGCACGTTGCCGCAGGCATCCCGGCCGCTGGCGGTCGCCTGGTGGGTGGTGGTCCTGCTCGGCGGCGCACTCCCGGTAGCGCTTGCGCTCGCAACGGGCGCCCTCGCGGGCGCAGTCCAGGAAGAAGAGTCACTTGTCCTCCCGCTTGTGGCGGTAGGGGCCGTGTTTGTCGTGCTGCAGACGCTGAGTCCGCTGCAGCAGGCCATCAGCGCCAACCTCGGGGACAAGATGGCGGCACACCTCTACGACAGGCTGACCGCGGCCTGTGTCGAACCTCCGGGTATCGGCCACCTTGAAGACCCTTCGCTCACAGCGGACCTGAGCCTCGCGCGGGACTTCGACCTCGGTATCACCGGGCCGCCGCTCTTCATCGAGATGGATTTCATCGCGGTCGGCCTGGTGCAACTCGTTGCCGGGCTCATATCAACGGTCATCCTGTTCGGCTACACCTGGTGGGCGCCGATCGTGCTTGCCGGCGCCTGGATCGCGACCCACATCCTGCTCCGTGAGAGTTCGGTTTGGTTCGACCGTCAGACCCCGGCTGTGCGCTCGGCCCAACGCGATGCCGATTACGCCTTCCGGATGGCGGTTGACCCGCCGGCGGCCAAAGAACTGCGGATGTTCGGACTGGCTGACTGGGTGCTCGAACGGTTCGTCGACCGGCGGACAACGCTGCACCGGCTGCAGTACGAAGCGACACGGCTCAGGGAGCGCCCCATGCTCTGGAGCACCCTGGTCGTTGTTGCGGCGAACCTGCTCGTGTTCTGGTCGCTCGGACGGGATGCATCCGACGGGCGGCTGTCGCTCGAGCAGGTGGTGGTCTACGCGCAGGTGGCGGCGTCCACCAGCATGCTTGCATTCGGCGGGCTGAGCTGGGCGATGGACGGCGCGGCTGCCCCGGTTGCGGCATCGCTTCGCCTCGGGCCGAAGATGGCGTCGATGGGCGCACTCCCGTCCACGGGCTCACTAAAGGACCCGGGAAAGTCACCGGAGATCCGGTTTCGCGACGTGACATTCACATACCCATCTGGCGGGAACGCCGTCCTCGAACACTTTGACCTGACGATCCCTGCCGGCCGTTCGGTGGCAATTGTGGGCCAGAACGGCGCGGGTAAGACGACCCTCGCCAAGCTCATCTGCAGGCTGTATGACCCGCAAGCTGGAGCCATCGAGGTCAACGGTATCGACCTGAAAAGCGTCGATATCGAACTCTGGCGTCAGCAGGTGGCGGCAGTGTTCCAGGACTACATCCGCTTCGAGTGGTCGCTCCGCGACAATGTTGCTCCTGCCGGGGGCGAAGAAGGCGATGTCGTCGCCGCGCTGGACGCGGCCGGGGCAACGGGCCTCGCGAGCCTGGACTCCATCCTGGCGAAAGGCTATGCCGGTGGCACGGACCTTTCCGGAGGGCAATGGCAGCGCGTGGCCCTGGCGCGGGCGCTCTGCAAGGCGCGCATTGGCGCGGGTGTGGTTCTGCTCGATGAGCCCACGGCCCAACTCGATGTTCGCGGTGAAGCCGAGATCTTCCAGCGGGTGCTGGCGGCCACAAGGGGCTGCACCACTGTCCTTATCTCTCACCGCTTTTCCACGGTGCGCCACGTAGACCTGATTTGCGTCATCGAGGGTGGGCGGGTTGTGGAACAGGGATCCCACGACGAACTCATGGCGCGGAACGGGCGGTACCGCACGATGTTCGATCTCCAGGCTCAGCGATTCGTTGCCAGCGAAGAGGAACTCGGGGAGGTCTTCGATGTCCTCTCTTGATGGCGCAGCCACGATCCGAACAAGGATTCCGGAAGGTCTGCCGCCCGCTCTCCCGTCGATGTGGCGGCTCTGCCGATTGGGGTTCCGGCACGAACCCGGGCTCTTGCTCGCGGCATTCATCCTGACGGTTCTCGCGGCGCTGCCGGACGCTCTGTTCGCAGTGTGGCTCAAGCTTCTTGGCCAGGGCGTTATCGACAGCGACAGCAGGCTGGTCTTCATTGCGGCATTTGGTCTGGGTGGCAGCGCGATGGCGACGTGGCTGCTTGCCGTTGTTGGCCAGCGGATTCGCAGGCGCTTCCGAGACAGGGTGACGATCGCACTCGAAGCGCACGTCGCGAGACTGCAGGCCACCGTCGCGACGGTCGCACACCAGGAGCGGCCAGACTATCTGGACAGGCTCTCCGTGCTTCGCGACCAGGTGTTTGTGCTTGATCACATGTACGAATCGCTTTTCAGCACCGCTGGTTGGGTGCTGCGGTTGGGGGTGACCGTTGGCCTGCTGATGTCGATCCACCCCGCACTAGGGGCCCTCGCCCTCTGCGCGCTGCCGACCGTCCTCACCTCGAGTTGGCGCCCCGCGGTCGAACGAGAGGCCCAGGAGAGAGTTGCGCCGGAGCAGCGCCTGGCGAAGCACCTCTTCCAGACCGCCACGACGGCATCTCCCGGGAAGGAAGTGCGAGTCACGGGTGTCGGACCGAGGCTGGTACGAGACCGGAGGACGGCATGGGAACGGTGGTACCACGAAGTCTCCCGTGCCCGTTGGCAGTCAGCAGCGTGGCACACGGGGGCCTGGGTTCTCTTCGGCGCCGCGTTCGTCGCCGCAGTGGTTTTCACGGTGTCCGGCCTCGATGCGCCCCCCGGGGACGTCCTGCTGGTACTCGCTGCTGGCTCCCGGCTTTCGGCTTACATCGGGGCGACGGTCGGTGAAATCGGCTTCCTGCGTGGTATCTGGATGGATGGATCGCAGCGACTCGCCTGGCTGGAGGATTACGCAAGGGCAGTTTCGTCCACCGGCGTTGCCGATGCGCCAGCCGAGCTAACGGACGGCATCACGATCAAAGGTCTCTCGTTCGCTTACCCCGGGACCGACAGGGTTGTCCTCGAGGATGTGAACCTCCATCTCCCGGCTGGAAAGGTGATTGCGCTGGTGGGGGAGAACGGCGCCGGGAAGTCCACGCTGGTCAAGCTGCTCTGCCGCCTGTACGAGCCTACAGAAGGCCAAATTCTGGTGGACGGGAAACCCCTGGAGCGCATCAGCGTCGACCAGTGGCGGCGACGCCTGGCGGGGGCGTTCCAGGACTTCTTCCGCTTCGAGTTCAAGGTCCAGCAGTCCGTCGGCGTGGGCGACATCGTTCGCGCCGACGATGCTCGCGCCGTGACCGCCGCCGTGAGTCGTGCCGGCGCCGAGGACATCGTGGAACGGCTTCCGAGCGGGTTGGCGACGCAGTTGGGCCCTACGTGGCCTGAGGGTGTCGATGTCTCGTTCGGGCAGTGGCAGAAATTCGCGCTGGCACGCGGGTTCATGCGTGACGACCCGCTGCTGCTGGTCCTGGACGAGCCGACGGCGGCCCTGGATGCCGAGACCGAACACGCCCTGTTCGAGCAGTACGCGTCTGCTGCGCGGGTCTGGTCGAACGGAAACAAGACAGATGGCGCGCCTCACGGGCGGGTTACCATCCTCGTGAGCCACCGGTTCTCCACGGTGCGCATGGCCGACCTCATCGTCGTCCTGGATGGTGCCCGACTCGTTGAAGTTGGCACGCACGAGGAGTTGATGACGAAGGGCGGTCAGTACGCGGAGCTGTACACCATTCAGGCGACCGCGTACCGGGCCTAACGGAGCGCGCTCAGTTCTGCTTCGTGCCCTCGACTGGCGTGCCGGCGCGGGCCAGCCGCTCCTTGTTCTTCTCCATGAAGACGGCCCACCAGGCGTGGAAGACCGTGGGAAGCGGCTCCCCCTTGCTTCGGGCGTCCAGCAGTCGATCCAGTTCGCCGTGGACGGCTGTCCGAAGCTCATCGAGGCTGCCGTTGTTCTTGTACACCCAGTCGGCGCCGGGCGCGCGGACCTCGAGGGGCACCATGGACGCCAGGCGCTGGTTGGCTTCGGCTTCGGTCATCCCGCGGGTTTCAAGGAGGCGAGTCCGCGCGATGGCGTCGTCGACGCCGATGAGCCAGGTCTGGTTGCACCAGCGGGCATAGCCCGGCTCCATCAGGTTCACCGCTTCCATAACGCACAGTTCGTTCTCGCCGAGGGTTTCTCGCCAGCGGTCAATCTCGCCCTTGATGGCCTCAGTGATGGAACCCATTGCCCGGGTGAGCTTGTTCATCTCTTCCGGCTTGCCGAAGACCTTCGCGCCGAGGATCTTCCGGTCGACGTAACCGTCAGCGCCGACCACCTCCCTGCCGAACGCTTCGACCACGCGATCGAAGCCGGGCGTGCCCGGGTCATAAAGGCGGTGGACCAGCTTGTCCGCATCGCAGTGATGGGCGCCGCGTTCGACGAGGATTTGCCCGACCGTCGATTTGCCGGCTGCAATCGTGCCGGCCAGCCCAATGACGAGGGGGCCTTTCAGGGACTCGGTTGGGGCTGCTGTTGGTTCAGTCATGTGACACCGGAGAAGAGAAGTGTGTCCAAGAATCTGGGGGAGACCTTGCCGATATGCAACTGCGCCGGGTAGCCAGGGCACTTGACGAGGCAATAAACCAAGTATATTTTACCTGCAACATAGTAAGAAGGTGGGCCATGCCAACGATCACCCCGTGCCTTTGGGTCGTCGGAGACGTCGACGAAGTCATTTCCTACTACTCCGGCGTCTTCAGCAACGTCGCCGTCGAGGCTGAGGGCCGGATGCCTGACGGCAGTCTCATGACGGCCACCGTGACCATCGAAGGGCAGCGCTTCATGCTCCTGAAAGGCGGCCCGCAGCCATTCACCTTCAGTGAGGCGGTCTCGTTCTACGTGTCCTGTGAAGGCCAGGCGGAGGTCGACCGGTACTGGGACTACCTGACTGCCGATGGTGGCGAGGAGAGTCAGTGTGGCTGGCTGAAAGACCGCTTCGGCATGTCCTGGCAGATCGTCCCGCGCGAGTTCGAAGCGATGATGAATGGCGATCCGGAGAAGGTTCAGCGGATGATCCAGGCGATGTTCCAGATGAAGAAGCTGGACATCGCCGGGCTGCAGGCAGCCTACAACGGCGCCTGACCTCGGGCTCCTGCTCGAAAGAAGAGAAGCCCGGACCGTTGCGGCCCGGGCTCCTGTGATCTTGGCGCGTTAAACGGCTCAGGGCCGCTCGTTCGACATGATGACGGTGCCGGAGGCGGCGAACATGCCGCCAACACCGTGGGCGACGCTGATCTTCACGTTCGGGACCTGGGCCGGCGCCACGCCGCGGACCTGCCGCAGGCTCTCCTGCAGGGCGTACATGCCGTACATGCCCGAGTGCGTGTAGCTGAGGCCGCCGCCGTTGGTGTTGAGCGGAAGCTTGCCGCCGGGGCGGGTGTTGCCAGCCTTGATGAACGCAGCTGCCTCGCCGCGCCCGACGAACCCGAGGTCTTCGAGGCCGTAGAGCGGCAGGTGGGCGAATGCGTCATAAATCATGAGATGGTCGACGTCATCGTGGGTGATGCCGGCGTCTCGGAATGCAGTCGGCCCGGCCACGCTGAAGGCGCGCGAGGACGTGAAGTCCTCCATCTGGCTGACCATCGGCGTTTCGACGGACTCACCGGTGCCCAGGATGTACACCGGCTTGGTCGGGAAATCCTTCGCCCGGTCTGCCGAGGTGAGGATGAGCGCGCCGGCGCCGTCGGTCACGAGGCAGCACATGAGCAGCCGGAAGGGATAGGCGATCATGCGCGAGTTCAGGACGTCATCGACCGTGATCGGGTCCTTCATCATGGCATTGGGGTTGCGGGCCGCGTATTCGCGTTGCACAACCGCCACCCATGCGAGGTCCTCTTCGGTGAGGTTGTACTTCTTGAGGTAGCGCATCACCGGAATGGTGAAGGTCGATGGCGGGCCGCTCGTGCCGACCCACTGCTCGAACTGGGCCTGGATGGACTGTCCGCCGCCGCCAGGCCAGCCACCCCGGCCGATGTGCGACTTGCCGCTTTCGCCGTGGGTGATGAGGACGGTCTTCGCGAGGCCGGACTCGATTGCCGCGACGGCGTGCCGGACATGGATCATGAATGAGCAACCGCCGACCTGCGTCCCGTCGACGTAGGTCGGGGTGATGCCGAGGTAGAAGGCGGTTTCCACAGGGCTCGCGCCGGCGCACGCCACGCCATCGATGTCGGACGGCTTGAGGCCGGCTTCCTTCATCGCGCGGATGGCCGCTTCGGCGTGGAGGCCGAGCTGTGAGTACTCAGGGAAGACGCCGAGCGGGCTGACCAGCTCGGCGGCGCCGACGATTGCTACGCTTCCAGGCTTCGGCATCGCTCAGGACCCCTTCGCCGGGCGCCACGTGGGCACGGAAATCTCGTCGTTGACCTTCGTCGGGGCCAATTCGAGCGCCATATCGAGCTGGAGGGCTTCAGGCGTCTGAGGACAATCGATAATGTTCGTGGCCATCTTCACGCCCTCTTCCAGCTGGACAACGGCGATCGCGGTGGGGCCTTCGAACCCTGGAGGCGGCCGGTGGTTAATGACATAGCTGAGAAGCGTTCCGCGGCCGCTGGCCTGGAACCACTCAACTTCTGCCGAAGGGTCGGAAGGATCGAAGGGGCGCGGCGGGAAGTAGGCTTTGCCGGTCTTCTTGTTGCGCTGAATCATCAGCTTGCCTTCCCGGAGACCGTCCCAGTAGGGCCTGGTCTCGGGTGTGGCCTTGGGGGCCACGCGGGTGTAGTCGGTCAAACGTACCTGCCAGTGCGTGGAGTCCGGGCCCGAAGTGGGTTCCGGCTAT
>JBDHWA010000077.1:0-8180 GCA_039809945.1 Dehalococcoidia bacterium
GACTGTGTCTTGTGTGGGTCGAAGCTGTTGTCGCGGACGATGAAGGCGGTATAGCGGAGCGTTTCCCCGCGCTTTCCATCCTGCTGCGGGCGAGGGGTGGGCGAACTGCCGGGCGTTACCGTTGTCCCGTCCTCGGCCCCGGGAGTTGCGGTTGGGGGCTTTGGCGAACCGTTGCTGCAGCGAAGCGCTGCCAACCCTGCCGCACCGGCGGAAGCGCCCATGGCGCCCAGCATCCAGCGGCGGGAAACGCGCCTCTCCCCGAGCGGTTCCCTCGTCATCCAGACCCCATACTATCGCCGGGCGGCGCTATACACCGCGAAGGACCGTTTACCGGGAGGCTTACCAATGGCTCGAACAAGGCTCACGAGCGACGAAATCGCATCACGGCTGTCTGCCGCGCCGGGCTGGCGTGCGAACGGCGACGCCAGCATCGAACGCGACTTCGCGTTCGCGGACCACATCGCAGCCCTGGGGTTCGTCGTCCGGGTAGCGACGGTCGCGGAGACCATGGACCATCACCCATCGGTCGCATGGACGTACAACCGGGTCAGCCTGACGCTGAGCACGCACGACGCCGGCGGCGTCACCGAGCGGGACTTCCAGTTGGCGGTTCGGATCAACGCGCTGGACTAGCTGCGGCGGTCAGACCGAGAAGTGGCTCTCTTCCTTGAGCTTCCGGGCCCGCGTGACGATGACCTTCTCTTCCTCGGTGAGGGCTTCGTAGTCCTTCAGAACCTCGTCCTGGCGCGGGAAGATGTGGATGGCATCCCAGCCGCAAACGTCCTCGCAGAGACGGCAGCCGGTGCACTTCTTCTCGTCGACCGTGCTCTTACCGAAGAAGTCGTCGATGCGGTCCGAGTGTTCGAGCGAGAGTGCGTCGAACGGGCAGATGTTGATGCACAGTTCGCAGCCGGAGCCGATGCACTTCTCTTCGATGACGACGGCCTTGGGCCAGTCGGGCTTCTTGATAGCGGCGCACACGTTGCCGAACTTATCGAGGATGGCTTCCGGCGGGCAGACGATGCCGCAGGCGCCGCAGTCGATGCAGAGCGTCGGGTCGATGACATGGAGCTGGTTCCGCTCGCCGGTGATGGCGTTGGTGGGGCAGCGCTTCGTGCAGGCTGTGCAGCCAATGCAGGTTTCGACGATAGAGTAGGGCACGTGAAAACCCTCACAAGGGTAGTAGGTTCAGTCTAGTCAGTTTCCGGGGTCAGTACCACTGGCTGTGCTGGGCGAACGCAGCCGGGCGCTGTAAAGGGGTTTCAGGGCCGCTTTTCGCCCCAGCGTTCCCAGTAGGTCACGTCCTCCACGGGCTTGCGGAAGCCCGTGCCGAACTTCCCCTTCGGCCAGCCGACGGGGATAAGGGCGGCGGTCTCGACCGACTCCGGGATGCCGAGGAGCTTCCGGATATCGTCCTGGTGGCCGCGGTGCACGGTGGTCAGGGCCGTGCCCAACCCGAGGGCCCGGGCGGCCAGCATCAAGTTCTGGACGGCCGGATAGATGCTCGACCCGGCGGTGATGTCGCCGTTCCCGGTCAGCGTGCAGGCGAAGATGAGGACCGGGGCTTCGTGCATGTGCTCAGCGAGGTAGGTCGCGCTCTTCATGACGCGTTCGTTGCTCAGCCGTTCTTCCTCAGGCAATCCCGTCCCGGCGCCGTAGCCGGAAGCGACGACACGCGACCAGAGTTCGTGGTACCAGCCCTGGATCTGCTTCTTCGCGGCGGCGTCGGTCACCACCAGCCAGCGCCAGCCCTGGCGGTTGCCGCCGCTGGGCGCCCGCGTCGCAGCCCAGAGAATCTTCTTGATGTAGCTCTCCGGCACAGGGTCGGTTTTGAGCCGCCGCATGGCGCGCTGGGTGCCGATGACCTCGAAGAAGCCGGGTTCGATGACGGTGGGTTCAGACACAGGGTGCTCCCGATGGCATGGTAAGGAGCATCCTACGCGAAAGGGCTCCGGCGATGACGGCCCCGTCGCGCTCCGTATAATCCCGCCCCATGGCTGACTTGCCGCTTGCGGGGGTCCGCATCTGCGACCTCACCTGGGTGATCGCCGGGCCGACAGCGACCCGCGTCCTCGCCGACTTCGGCGCCGAGGTCATCCGCGTGGAGCATGGGCAGGCGGCGGACCCGATCCGCTTCGGCCGGCCGATCCTGAGCGGCAAGCCGACGCTCAACAACTCGGGGTTCTTCAACTACTTCAACCGGAACAAGAAGAGCGTCCTGCTCAACGTCCGCCACCCCCTCGGGATGGAGTTGTTGCACCGCCTCATCGCTGTCTCAGACGTGGTCATTGAGAACTTCTCGAGCGGCGTCCTGGATTCGTGGGAGCTTTCGTACGAGGCCCAGAAGGCGATCAACCCGGCCATCATCTACTGCTCGGTCTCCGGGTTCGGCCATAGTGGCCGGGACAAGCGCTTCACCACCTGGGGACCCACGGCGCAGGCCCTCTCCGGGCTGACGTTGATGTCGGGCCTGCCCGGGAAGCCCCCGGCGGGCTGGGGCTACAGTTACATGGACCACACGGCCGGCTACTACAGCGCCATCGCCGTGATGATGGCGCTTCACCACCGGAATATGACCGGCGAAGGCCAGCACATCGACATCTCCCAGGTTGAAGCGGGCATGGTCCTGACTGGCCCGGCCGTGCTGGACTACACCGTCAATGGCCGCAGCTTCCGGCGGGAGGGAATGCCCACCGGCAACCGTGCCTGGGAGCCTGCGATGGCCCCGCACAACACGTACCGCTGCGCAGGCGAGGACCGCTGGATTGCCGTCGCGTGCCGCAACGACGCCGAATGGGCCGCGATGGTTCGCGCCATGGGCGAACCTGCGTGGGCCGACGCTCGATTCGAAACGCTCGCGGGGCGGCTCGAATACCAGGACGAACTGGACGCCCGAGTCGGCGAATGGACCGCCAGCCGCGAGGACTATGCCGTGATGGCCACGCTCCAGGCTGCCGGCGTGCCCGCAGGGGTCTGCCAGGGCCCGAGCGACCGCGTCGAGCGCGACGAGCAATTCCGTGCGCGGGGCTGGTGGACCTCGATGCCGCACGCCGAACTTGGCCCGGAAGCGGGTATCGATGGCGTGACGCCGCGGCTCGCCCGCACGCCGGGGACAAACCGCACCGCCAGCCCGCTCCTCGGCGAACACACGCTCGATGTGATGACCAGCCTCCTCGGCATGACCGGAGACGAGTTCGCCGAGTACACGGAAATGGGGGTGTTCATGTGAGCGGCCCTCTCGCCGGCCTGCGCGTGGTGGAGCACAGCGGCCCACTGGGGCAACTCGCCGGGAAGCTCCTTGCTGATATGGGCGCCGACGTGGTGCTGGTCGAACCCCCGGCCGGCTCGGCGGCGCGTGCGGTCGGACCGTTCGTCGATGACGTCCCGGGCCCGAACCGCTCGCTGAACTTCTGGTACCACAACACCAACAAGCGCTCGGTTATCGCCGACCTCCAGACCAGCGAAGGCGCTTCCACCTGGCGGTCGCTCGTCGGTTGCGCGGACATCGTCATTGAGGATGGCGCGCCGGGAGAACTGGATGGACTGAGCCTCGGCTATTCGGCCCTGGGCGAACCACGCGCGGGCCTCATCTGGTGCGCCATCACGCCATTCGGACAGGATGGCCCGTGGGCGCACTACCAGGCCACCGACATGATTGGCCTCGCGCTTGGCGGTCCGATGAAGATGAATGGCTACGACCCGGAGGACGCACCCGGCGCGCCGCCGATTCGGGGCCTCGGCGACCAGGGGTACAACACGGCCTGTCACTATGCGGTCCAGGGCATCCTCGCCGCCCTCCTCTACCGCGACCGGACCGGCAAGGGCCAATTCATCGACGCTTCGATGCACGAAGCCTGCAGCAGTACCACCGAGGTCGCGCTCCCCTACTGGTTCACGCTCCAGACAGACGTCTTCCGCCAGACCGGGCGGCATGCGGCCGCGCAGCACACCGAACCGTGGCTCTACATGGCTGCCGACGGCAAGCACAACCTGATCTTTGGGGTCGGCCGCGACAACGCGACCTGGGCGAAGATCAAGGCATGGTTCCAGGAGTCTGGCTTCGGGAAGCAGTTCGGCGAGCCGCGGTTCGATGACCCTGCGGCGCGGCAGCCGGGCAAGGGTTCGCCGGAAGCCGCCGAGATCATGGCGGAACTCGGCGCGTTCATCGCCGGGCATACCGCCGAAGAGGTCTACCGCGGCGGCCAGGAGCGGCGGCAAGCATGGGGCGTGGTCCGGGCGCCGAGCGAAGCCCTCGATGATCCGCACTGGTCTGACCGGGGATTCTGGGCCGAAGTCACGGGAGAAGGCCGCGCCGAACCGGTGCGGATGCCCGGTGCACCCTACCAGTTCAGCGCCACGCCGTGGGAATTGCGCCGGCCCGCTCCGAAGCTCGGCGAACACACGGCCGAGGTCCTGGCCGAGTGGCTCGATGCGCGGTAGCGGGCCCGTTTCGTTCCGCTAACCCCCGGTCTTCTAACGTGAATCTTCAGGAATGGCGGCTGACCACAGCCGCGGGGGCTCGTACCCTCGTTCGAAGGTGGCCGGTGTCGAGCCCGGCCGGGCGCCGCTGCTCCGGCGGCGAAAGGGGTGCTTGATGAATCAGGAAACACGGGTTCCGCAGGGTGCGTCGATGTACGAACTGGTGCGCACCGGTCACGGCTCCATCGAACGCCTCGCGCGGGTCGGACTCACGCGAGACGACCTCGGTCTCCAGGTCCGGGAAGCCGCCCGCCGTGCCGGCCTCGCCGAAGAGACCCTGACCAGCAGGCTCGAAAAACCGCTCGTCTAACGTTCGAGGGCTGATTCGCTCAGGGGATGGTGACGGTTGCCCCGGCGGACAGGTTCGAGCAGGCAGCATCGATGTTCTTGTTTGCCGCGAGGAATGCGTCGACGGTAATCCCGTTCGCCGCTGCGATGCCTCCGCAGGTGTCGCCCGGCTGCACCGTGTAGGTCTTCCCGCCGCCGCCGCTGCCCGGCTTCACGGTCGCGTTCCCGGTCAGCGAACCACGGGTTGGTGTCGGCGCCGCAGCCGAGGGGATCTTCAGCTTGTCGCCGATGCGCAGGTTGTTGCAGTCGATCTGACGGTTCGCCTTCTGCAACTCTTCGACCGAGATCTTGAAGTTCGCGGCGATCGAGGAACAGAAGTCGCCCCCTTTGATGACGTATTCCGTAGAGGACGACACCGGCGTGCCGACCGGGGTGATCTGGCTGGACGCCCCGCCGGAGATCGTGACCTCGTTGCCCTCGATCTTGTAGAGCATTGGGTTCTGGATGGGCGTCGAACTCGGAACGCGGGCCGGGTCGGTGACCCGTTCACCGGGTTTCTCCGCCGAATCGCCGCCGCCACATGCGGCTGCCAGCACAACCATGACCACGCCGGCAGCGAGCAGGAGGAAGGGAACGAGTCTCGCCATCCCGGTCATGCTATGGACGCGCCTGTCCGGGGGCAACTTCGGCGAGGAGGTCCCGGATGGTTGCGTAGGCCACGTCGCCCACGGCATCCAGTTCTTTCTCGCTGATATCCGCGAACACATCTTTCGGCGAATGAATCGTCGCGAAATCGCCTGACGTGAAGAAGAGGGCGGGCACTCCTGCTTCCTCGAAACTCTGGTGGTCGCTCCCGGAGTTCGGCGGAAGCTGCGACTTGACGGCCGGGATGCTCAGGCCCTTCGCGATACTGAGCGCACGCTCAACGAGGTTCGTTGGCCCGATGACCTCGACATCGTCGCCGATGCCGGTGACATCAAGGTTGACCATGTAGGCGGGCAGCTGGCCGGCCTTTTCGAACTGTTCGACGAGCGCCTTGCTGCCGTAGAGCCCGGACTCTTCGGCGCCGAAGAGTGCGAAACAGAGGCCTTCATCCATGCCATCGGCGGCAAATGCTCGCGCCAGTTCGACAACGTTCGCCGACCCGCTCCCGTTGTCATTCGCGCCGGGCGCCCCCGGGACTGAATCGAAGTGCCCGCCAACGAGGACCTGGCAGCGCCCGCCCGGCGTCGCTCGCGCGAGGACGTTCAGCGCACGGGTTGGCCCAATGGTCGGGGGCGCATCGATTGCAACCCGCTGGCCGGCCTTCGCCGCGGCTATGAACGCGGCGCCGTCCTCCTGTGACACGGAAACGACCGGGAACGAGGCGAGTGTGGTGAGGTTCCCGGTGAACGGCCCCGGCTGGTTGTTCGCGATGATGAGGCCGATGGCGCCTGCATCTTTCGCGTTCTCGTACTTCTCGATGAAGTTCAGGCTCCCCCGGTCCGCCACAGCGATCTTGCCGGTGAGGTTCTGCCCCGCGATGCCCGCTGCGTCGGCCAATCCGACGTAGGCAGCCGGCGCCTCGGTCTTCCCTCCCGGGCTCCCGGCGAGCGTGAGCGCTTCGAATTGCTTGCCCGCGGCGCTGGCCGTGCCCGCCCGGAAGCGGTCACCGTCAAACTCGAACGGCAGGACCTCAGTGGTATAGCCGTAAGAGCGCAAGAGGTCTGAGAGGAACGCCGCGGCAGCTGCTTCCTGGGCAGTGCCAGCGACACGCGGGTTCGCGGAAAGCTGTTTCAGGATCGCCATCGCCCGTTCGCCGTCGTGGCCGGCTGGCCCTTCGGCCCTTCCCGTTGGGCCTCCGGCGCTCACTGTGGCGGTCGGAGAAGGGGTGGCGGCGGCAGCGGTCGAAGTTGGGTTGGTTACCGGCGTCGCGGCCGCCGGCGCGGTGGTCGCATCGTCGCCGTCGAAGAGCAGCACACCGAGGGCGATGGCGGCAACGAGCAGCGACGCGGCAATGATGACGAGGGAGACGCGCCGCATGTTGCTTGAGGGTACCGGCTGGCACGGTTAATCGCGCGGAAACGGCTACTTCTTGCGGAACCAGCCCTTCACGCCAGACGGGGGCGGCGCATCATCGATCCAGCGGTCGCGCCAGTAGTGGCCCTGGCGTGGGGCGCTGCCGCCGGAACTGCGCGGCGTCCTCCGGAACGACCACAGAAATGCGCCGATGAAGAGTGCGATGCCCGCGAGCGAGGCCCAGATCGCGGGCCCCCAGAAACCGGAGACGATGAGACCGGCGAACATGATCCCCGCGCCGGCGAAGAGCAGCGTGGTCGGCGACAGGTTCGCGAAGGGGTTCGGCCGCGCCGTCCGCACGCGCTTCGCCCGGGCCTTCTGCTGGCGTTTCTGCTGGATGGAGATCGGAGTACGACCCGGGTTGCCGTCATCCGGCGGCAACTGATCGTCCAGCTTCGCCAGGATCTCTTCGATCTCTCGTTCGAACTTGTCTGCCATGGCGTTCTGCTCCAACCGTAGGCGATCGCGGCACGCTCGTCGATACCGTGCCGCGGTCCTTACCCGTTCTCTCCACTTTCAGCAGCGGATCGGCTAGACGGACCTTCACGGGAGCTTACAATTCGCGCCCAAGGACGCTCTGTTGCGTTGGAGGAACCATGAGCCAGGAAGAAGTCGTTGTTGAAGGGAACCCCACGTACATCATCGCCCTCGGGGAGAACCTGGAGGAGCGGCTCGAGCGGGCGAACTACAGCTACACGTCGGCCCGGCGCCCCCCGTTGCCGCGGGCGCGCCCCTTCCTCATCGGCCACGCAACGCTCACGCCGTTGTTCGACCGCGTGCTGGGGAAGAACCACCTGATCAAGGGCCGCTACGAACCGGGCACCGTTTCGGCGCTCCACACACACGACGCCGACCAGTACCTGATCATCACCGGCGGCTCGGGTCAGGTCCGCGACCGCAACAACTCCTACGATTTGAAGCCAGGCATGGTGGTCTGGATTCCAGCCGAGACGGCTCACGTCCACGCCGCAACCGCGGACGAGCCACTCGAATTCATCTTCATCACCACGACCGGCCACTCGAGCGACATCGTCGACTGATACGCGGAGGGTTTTCATGTTCAACGGCGTCGACCACGTTGTGATTGCAGTCAAGGACCTCGATGCCGCCGTCGGCCGGTACGAGACGATCTATGGGACGGGAGTGAGCGACCGCTCGGAAGCGCCTGCTGCCGGGATGGCGATGGCGTTCTTCCGCTTCGGCGATTCCTATATCGAACTGGTCTCGGCGACTGGCGATCAGGGCCCGATCGCGAAGCGCCTGGCCGAACAGGGCGAGGGCGTCCATCTCGTCGCCATGAAGGTCGATGACATCGACGCCACGCTGGCGCGGCTCCGTGATGCGGGCATCCGCCT
>JBDHWA010000078.1:0-8159 GCA_039809945.1 Dehalococcoidia bacterium
GTGTACTTCTCGTCCAGGTGCTGCTTCAGGATGTCGTAGGCGGGGCGAACCTGGACCGTCGAGCCGTCCTTGAGCTGCACATCGAAGGTTCCTTCGAGGGCGATGTCGACGCCCTTGAGGAAGATGTTCCCGCGGTCGGCCTTTCGAATGCCCGAGCCGATGACCCACTGGTACATCTGGTCTTCGAGGCCAGTGCCCTCGACGTCGGCCTGGCGGAGGTAGCGCCGGGTGTCAGTGCGGACGAGGAAACCGAGGTCTGTCTGTTCCTTGATGAACTTCCAGTTCGCCAGGCTCTCTTCGAAGATGACCTGGACGAGCGCGAGGCCGAAGGCCGGGTCCGTGCCACCATTGATCGGCACCTGAATATCGGCGTGGACGTGCGACGGGTTGACGTCCGGCGAGATGTTGATGACCTCGGCGCCGTTGTACCGCGCCTCGGCGATGAAGTGGTAGAACGGGATGCGCGTGTAGATCGGGTTCATGTGCCAGATGAGCACAACTTCCGAATGGAACCAGTCATCAGCCGAAGACACGGGGCTGAAGCGGCCGAAGGTCTCGTAGAGGCCGATGGAGAAGTCGTTGATCGAGCCATTGAGGTCGAGCCCGTGGCCGCCGAGGGTGCTGAAGAACTTGTTCGTCGGGATGACAGTCGCCATCTCCGGCGTGCCTTCGTGGGCGATCGTCTGGGGGCCGCCGTCCTCGATGGCGTCGATCATGCGGTCGGCGATGTCAGTCAGGGCTTCGTCCCAGCTGACGCGGTTCCAGCGCCCCTCGCCGCGTTCGCCAACGCGCTTCAGGGGGTAAAGGAGGCGGTCCGGCCCGTAAAGGGACTGGCTCCACGAGGCGCCTTTCTGGCATCCCATCGGGTTGAAGTCCGGCACGCCGGGTTCAATCGTCTGGAACGTGCCAGACTGCTCTTCCCGCCAGACCTGACCACCACGGACGTACACGCGCATGGGGCAGTTGCCGGGGTAGCAATCCACGCAGTGGGTGCCCCAGTAGACGGCGTCCCACTCCCACTTCTTACGGTAGAGGTCGCCGGGGCCGGAATAGATCCGTTCTGTCTCTGCTGCCTTCATGGCGGGAATCTTCGAAGCGGCGTGGCAGGCGAGGTTATGACTGCCGTCATACAACCGGGGAACTCGGCGCGCAGGCTGGAACTACACAAAAAGACGGGAGCCGATCGGCTCCCGTCCCCGCTGCATGATCGCCTGGGAATCGTCACCCCATTTTGGCGATCCCTACGCGAGTGCTGCGCATCACAGGCGAAGGCTGCCATTCGGTGACCCAGTAGCGAAGGTGGCCGTAGCCGCCCGCCAGGTGGAGCCACTTGATCATCCCGGGTTCGAGGTCGTTCGGGCCGGCCCAGTTCGGGAACTGGAACGGATCCCAGCCGTTGTACATAACGACCTGGCCCGGCTGTGCGCTCTCGCTGAGGAGCACCTTCACCTGGAACTCGCCGAGGTCGTTGTGCACTCGCACCATCTCGTCGTCTTCGATCCCGCGGTTCCGTGCATCGGTGGTGTTCATCACCAGGTGGGGCGTGCCGCGGTGGGTGTCGAGCATGAGCTGGGTGCTGTTGTTGTTCGAGTGGATGCTCCAGCGGTTATGGCCACTGGTGATCTGGAAGTCGTAGTTGCCGCCCATTACCGGCGGCGCCTTGTACCGCGGCAAGTGCTCATCGGCTTCGATGAACCATGGGTGCTCGATAAGGAATTGAGCCCTGCGCGCCAGCGTCGGGTATGGGTCGCCTTTCTCCACGTGGTCGCGGAATGGGACGAACGTCTCGTCCTGCTTCGGCGTCGTTGCCTGTGCGATGGCGCGGGGATTGATGCCGAGGCTCTGCCAGCGGTAATAGCCCTTTTCGCGGATGTCTTCGAGGCTGGCGTTCGGCGGGAGTGTGCCGGTCACAGCGCTGTCGCGGATCATCTCGTCGGCGAGCACTTCTTCGTTCAGGAACATGCCGCGCTTGGTGAAGTTGTCGTGGGCGTTCTGCGGGTCGCGCCGGACTCCGCGGGCATCGTTGTACGGTTCGATGCCGCGGGCCCGGGCGCGCTCCTGAACTTTCTCGGTGATCCGCCGGTAGGCTTCCCATTCGTCGACACACTCGCCGGGTGGCTCCACCGCCTTGTCGCAGAAGGTGAGGTGCATGACGTGGGTCGAAGGGATGCCGAACCCGATCTTCTCGTACCACTGGGCGCAGGGCAGGATGTAGTCCGAGTAGAGCGCCGTGGTGCTCATGCGGACTTCGAGGGTGACGACGCAGGTCAACTGCGGCCAGAGCTTTTCGAGGAGCATCTTGCTGCCGCCGCGGGTGCGCCGCAGGACGTTTCCGCCCATTTCGATGATGACCCGCGTGGGGTGCTCCTTGCGGGGCACATCGACGCCGTTCCACCAGCCGCTCCGGCTTGCTTCCTCGAAGTACTCGGCGAAGGGCCGCTTCATGCTCGGGTCGTGCCAGTCTGGACGGTCCCACGTCTCCTTGTAGCCGGCGTGGTGGTACCACCAGAACACCGGCGGGACGAGGCCCATCGATGACTGCCGCGACTGTTCGACCGCGACGATGAGTGGGGTGAGTGACGGATCCTGGCTGACCTGGGCGTTGACGAGCATTTCCCGCATATCGAGGAGGCCGGCGACTTCGTCCGGGCCGCGCTTCGTCTTCATCATCACCGTGCCCGAGCCGTCGAAGAGGCCCGCGAGCCAGGCGCGGACACCGGTGCCCTGCTTGCCCCAGTTCCCGGTGAGTGCGAGCAGGAGGAGCTGGCTGCGCTCCATGAGGTCGCCGTGGTAGTGCTTGCCCATGCCGCCAAGCGCCGAAAGGATGCCGGTCTTCCTGGCCGCAATCTTCCGGGCGAGCATTCGTGCGGTTGCCGGGTCGACGCCGGTGATTGGCTGGACTGCTTCCGGCGTGTACTCCTGCAGCCGTTCGCGCATAAGGGCGAAGACGGGGGTCACGGTCGCGGGGCCGGAACGTGTCGCCACCTGCCACTCGCCCTCGAGCGCTGGAACCACCGTCCCCCACTTGAGGGACCCTCGCGGGGCGGCTGCCAGGCCCTTGTTGCGGACGTCCCAAGCGTAGAACTGTTCGTCGCTTCCGCCCTCGGCGAGGTCGCTTGCCCGGAGGTAGCGGTTCGTCGCCTTGTTCACGAGCAGGGGCAGGTCTGTCTGTTCGCGGACGAAGGTCTCGTCGACGAGCTTTTCTTCGACGACGACCTGGGCCATGGCGAGCGCCAGCGCGGCATCGGTGCCGACCTTCACGGGGACGAAGCAGTCCGCGTGTAATGCCGACGGCGAGAAGTCAGGCGCGATGACCACGACTTCGGTGCCCTTGTAGCGCGCTTCGTTCACGAAGTGGACGTGCGGGATGCGCGTGTAATTCGGGTTGCCCGCCCAGATGATGAAGACTTCGGAGTGGAACCAGTCGTCGACACTGCTGACCGGGTCGAACGTCCCGTAGGTCAGGTAGTAGCCGGGCGCGAAGTCGTTCATTTCGGCATTCACGTCGGTGGTCAGTCCGCCGACCGACGCCAGCAGCCCGGCGCGCCCCGTGACCGATGCCGGCGGGGTGTTGCAGCCGGAGGGGGCAATGATCGACTCGCCGCCCACTTCGACCGCGGCATCGAGGATCTTGTCTGCGATTTCCGTCGTGGCCTGGTCCCAGCTGATGCGCTCCCAGCGGGCCGAACCGCGCTCGCCGACGCGCTTCAGGGGGTAGAGCACGCGCTCTTCGCCGCGGGCCATCACCGACCAGGCGACGCCCTTCTGGCAGCCCATCGGGTTCATGTCGGGCACGCCCGGTTCGTACGTGGGGAAGGTGGCCGCTGATTCTTCGCGGACAACCTTGCCGTCCTTCACGTAGACGCGCATCGGGCAGTTGCCGGGATAGCAGTCGATACAGTGCGAGGCCCAGCGCACCTCATCCCATGACCAGCGGGACCGGTAGGACTCGCTTGCGACTTCGTTTTTCCCTCGAGCCTGGGTAGCGGTCATCCCGGAGCCTCCTGCCTTGCGCGACAGTGTGGTCGCGCTGGGGCCGGGGCGCCTGCGCGCTAGCAGGATGGGGCGCGGAGGCGCCCGGCCGCACGCCGCAGCCTGCCACGCAAATCGCCGCCAGAAACATGACGGCCGTCATACCTGCTCTGCAGAAAGAAGGGCTCAGCGCCGACGGAGCGGGGTCGTGTTGCCAGCCTGTTCCGCGAAGACGCCGCATTCGAACTGGCACTCTGCACAATTGATGGCCTCGCGCACACGGATGATGTCCAGGATCGAGATGATCTGGTTGTCCGTGGAGACGACACCTGTCTGCTGCATTTCAGACATAACGCGAATCGCCGTTTCTACCGTGACGCCGGCGCGGTCGGCGATGTGCTGGCGGGTCAGCGGGTAGTCAATGCGGATGGCAGAGCCGTCCTGGACGCCGAACTGCCGGGCAAGCTGGAGCAACGTGCAGCCGATGCGCCCGCGGGCATCCTTCAGCGCTGCGATGGCCGCCGTGATATCGCGCTGGCGAACTTCCAGGCAGAGCTGCTGCATCGCGTTGCGGATGGTGATGGGGTAGTCCTGGGCCAGCTGGGTGAGCACCGGCCGGGGGACGAACACAAACTCGGAGTCCGTCAGCGTCACAGCGGTCGTCATGTACGCCCGGCCGTCGACCGCTGCTTCGAGGTCGATCGCTGCTGTCGGCGCGTGGAAGCCGACGGCGTGCTGGCGCCCGTCGGCCATCAGGTGGAGCAAGCGGACTCGACCTCGGGTGAGCACCCAGAGGCCGGTGCAGTCGTCTCCTTCGTCGAAGATCCGCCGGTTCGTCTTGAATCGCATGACCGACGAGCGCGCCGCGACGTCGTAGATTTCGGTTTCGTCGAGCCCGGAAACGAGGGCACACGCCTTCAAGGCGCCGGCGACGCCCGAAATCTGGTCCTTGCCCGGCACGACCGTCCCAGCCGTCGGTGCACGTGACACTGCCTGCTACCTCTGGGGCCGATGCTGGCCCCGGGCAGAAGGGCTCGAATGTGACAAAAGTCACTTCGAAGGCAGGAAATACGAATTGCGTTCGAGTTCTTCACGGGGCGACAGCCCGAGACGCCGATTGGGCCGCGCCGAGGGAGCGAATGGGCTACTTCAGGTACTTGTTGAACCAGTTCACCGCCAGTTCGGCGCTGTGCTTGAAGTTCTTCCCGTACACGTCGTAGTGGGTGCCCGGGAGCACGTGATACTCCGCGATCGTCCCGGCCGGGAGAGCGTTCTTCGCGGCCAGGCCGGAGTTTTCGCGGCCGCCGTACTCTTCCTCTTCCTGGTCGATGATGAGGGCGGGGACCTGGATATTCGCCGCCGCGCTGCGCGTGTGATAGAGCCACATGGTCCGCGGGTCGCCGGAGCCCTTGAGCGACTCGGGCATGTCGGGTGACCGGGTGATCATTTCAATCTCGCCCCGCGCCATGGCGCTGCCGACACGCTGGCCTTCCTCCGTGAGGACACCGAAGCCCCGGTCATCCAGCGCCGTGCCCATGCCGGGCACCTGGGCCACAACCGCCCTGACACGCGGGTCGTTCCCGGTGACGTTGATGACGTGCCCCCCGCCGTAGCTGGAACCCCAGAGGCCGAACCGCGCGGGGTCCACGGATGGCTCGGCGAGGAGGAAGTCCATGGCATTGTGGATGTCCCGGTTCTGGTCGAGCGGGTCGACCACCTCGCGGACGGGCCGCGCACGAACCGTGAGGTAGCCGTCGGCATCGGGCTCAGGCTGCTTGTCCACCGTTACGAGGCGCGAGTCGCTCTCGTACCAGCCGCGGTAGTCGAACGTCAGACAGACGAACCCGGCCTCGCAGAAGACTGGCGCGTAGCTGCGGCTCAGGTGGGACTTCGGCCCCGCCCAACCGTGACAGAGCAGGATGGCCGGACGGCGTTCGCCTTCGCGCAGGTCGTCCGGGATGAAGAGGTCGCCCGACATTCGGGTGCCTTCGCTCCAGATGGTGACTTCCTTCTGCATTGTTAGACCTCCAGGGTGTCTTCAGAACGGAACTTAGAAGTCGTTTTCGATTGCGCGGAAGCGCGCCCGCACCCATTCGAAGGATTCCGGGTGGGGGAGCAGATAGAACTTGCCGGTCTTCAGCCCATCGAAAGTGAAGCGCGCGATTTCGCTGGCCGGGGTGGCCGCGGCCACAACCGCCTGCATGTCTTCCCAGCGCTTGTGCATTTCGGAGGTGGGCTCCGGTAGCGGCGTGGTGTTCGCCAGCTCGGCCGGGCGGTTCCTGCCTGATTCGTTGATACGGGTGTTGACCCAACTGGGGCAGAGGACTGCGGCGTGAAGGTTCGAGCCAACGCGCTCCAATTCTGCGGCCAACTGCTCGGAGAGTGCCACGACCGCGTGCTTGGTCACCCCGTACGAAGCACTGAGGTGGCTTCGGGTGAGGCCCGCGATCGAGGCCGTGTTCACGATGTAGCCCGGCTCCCCGTGCGCGAGCATCCGGGGAACGAACGAGCGAATCCCGTGGATCACTCCCCACAGATTCACGCCCATCACCCATGTCCAGTCTTCGAGCGTGGAATCCCAGATGGTTGTCCCGGCGCCAACTCCGGCGTTGTTGAAGAGAAGGTGGATGTTGCCGAACCGCTCAACCGCCTGCGTGGCGAGGCTCTCCACCTGCTGCGGGTCGGCGACGTTGACCCGGACGGCCGTCACCCGTGAGCTGACCGCTGCGAGCGAAGCCATCGCTGCATCGAGCGCCCGGTCCTCGACATCGGCGAGGACGACGTTCATTCCCTCGGCGATGCATTCGTCCGCCAGGGCTCGCCCTATCCCGCTCGCCGCGCCGGTCACGACTGCTGTCTTGCCTGCCATCGACTCCATTGCGTTGCCCCACGTTTTGCACTGGCCACGAGGCCGGTGTTCCCGGCCCCGGTGTGTCGCTGCGGCAGACTGGCCTGGATCGTACCTCTGCGCCCTGGCTGGCCGGACCGGGCGCAGGTCACCGGCTTCGCTTCGGTGCGGTCACGCCCGGTCGACGACCACGCGCTCTTTCGCGAACCACATGGCGGAGCGGGAGAAGTCGATGAAGTTGCGTTCGTCATCTTCTGCCCGGCTCGTGGCGCGCTGGCTGTCGTCGGTCGGCATGGGGCCGAAGCTGCTGCGGTCGAACCAGAGTTCGGCGTGCCCGGTGTAGGTTTCGGTGACCGTGCCGCGCGCCGCGCGCCATGCGTCTTCCAGCGGCGTTTCGAAACGATGCACCTGGATGTACCGCAGAACCCGGCCGGCAGTAGCCTGGGAGCGGATCACGGGACCGTGCTGGGTTCGCCAGTAGAGCTGGGCATCGTCAAACGAAAGCTGCGAGAGGTGGCGGAGCGGATAGTAGAACTTCACGATGGAGCTGCGCTCACGGGCGATGAGCGTCTCGGGGGCAGCGTTCACCTGGGGGTATTCGTAGCCGAACCAGAGCGGCGAAACCGGGTGATCCACGAACCCTCGCTCGTGCGCCACGATCTCGTCGATCGCTTTCCGGCCGGCCTCGGTCGCGAGCGCGTCCGTGAGCGCGGCCATGTTCTCCCACCAGATTTCGGTCACGCCGTCGTACGGGGACTCCATCGTCCCGCGGGTGCCGGTGAAACGGTCGTTCTCGTCAGGGAGGGTCCAGACCTGCATGCAGCGCTGCATGGCGAGGTGGTTCGCGTGGCTCGCCAGCAGGGGACCATGCTCATTGAGCCAGTACCGCTGGAACTCGTCCAGGCTCATGCCGGGCTTTCGTCGAAGGAGGAATGTCAGCCTGATCATGGTCACCTCGCCGGGAGTTGCTGGAGGGCGCCAGTGCTAGCCGGGCAGACCGGATTGCAACAGCACCCCGTTGTGGATCAGGAAACTGCGGACGGTGTTCGCCCACTTTGCGCGTTCGAAACGTGACCCTTCGATTTCCTGCTGCCACTCATCGATGAGCGCCGCGTAACGGTTGCGGCCCTTGATACGAATGCGCTTCTGGCCGTCCTTGATCATCGTCGTTTCCTTGACGATTTGATCCGGGTCCCGGTTTACGCGGCGGCAGAACGTCTCGAAGATCACGAACCGCTGGGGGTCGTCGTGTTCGGGGTCTCCGCCCCAGTGGGAGCGGAGACCTTCCATCCAGACCTGCACTGCGGCGTACTCGAGCAGCGGCTTCAGCTCTACGGGT